>NZ_CAJCKD010000011.1:0-99095 GCF_903970855.1 Curtobacterium sp. ME12 | reverse complement strand
CCTCACACGACGACGCCTCACTCTCACCTCTCATCCCCATCCCACACCACCTCCGGCGCATGTCACTCTGCTCCGCCGTCCGCGCAGGTACCCCCAGACCTGACCACTCGCCCACGCCCTGCCCCCCCCCCCCCCCCCCGTCCCTCCCGGTGCCCCCGCGCCCCCCCGTGCAGCCGGTACCGACGACGGCCTGGAGGCGCGGTGCGGGCCCGCCACGGGCCTCCCGGCCGTCGTCCCGCCGGTCGCAACACCCCGCTCACCTCCGCCGAGGGGTCACGAACCGTCGCCTGGCGGCGCCGCCGCCGACAGTTCGCGACCACTCGACGCCCGCAGGCGGGGTGTCCTGACCAGCCAGCGGCCGGGCCGTCAGCGTGTCGACAGGTGCCGCACAGACGTTCCAGGACCGCTCGCCGCTACGGTGGTGGCGTGTTCGGACGCCGCCGCTCCCCCAGTCCCCGCCCCGACGACAGTCCCGGTCTCGGCATCGGGGCCCTCGTGCAGGTCGTCGACACCGATCGGGGTGGCGAGCAGTGGGCCGACGAGCCGATCGGGGTGATCGTGGCTCCCGGCGGCAGCCAGATCGGAGGGACGCAGCGCACGTGGACCGTCGCCTTCGAGGAGCCCGTGTACACGAAGGACGGCCGCGGCCCCTTCGAGCGCGCGACCGTCCTGAGTCGTCAGCTGGTGCCGGTCACGACCGACAGCGGCGAGTAGTCCGGGTCAGGGACTCAGTACTCCTCGGAGCCGCTCTTCATCATGGCCGCGACGGCCATGCAGCACCCGACGCCGCCGAGGACGCCGACGCCGATGATGATCCCTGCGATGAGTTCGAGCATGGGTGGTGACTCCTTGGTTGCGTCGGCGTGTGGCTCCGCTCAGGTTACCGGATGCCGCGCATGAGCCGCAGCACCGGCTTGGCCAGGAGCAGCAGGACCACGCCCACCACGACGGCGACCAGGCCGAGGATCGTGAAGTACGGTGCCTCGTTCGTCGGGTCGTAGTAGCGGGACAGCACCCCGGTGACGGCGGTGCCGAGCGACACCGACAAGAAGAACAGCGCGACCATCTGCGTCTGGAACTTCGGCGGCGCGAGCTTCGTGGCGACGGACTGGCCGACGGGCGAGAGCAGCAGCTCCGCGAGTGTGAAGACCAGCAGGATGCCGACGAGCGCGAGCAGGGGCGTGCCGTTCTCGCCCGAGCCGGTGAACGGCAGGAAGAGCAGGAACGCGAGCCCCATGATCCCGGTGCCGAGCGCGAACTTCGTCGGGGTGGACGGCTGGCGGTCGCCGAGCTTGGTCCACAGCGCCGCGAAGACGCCGGACAGCACGATGATGAAGACCGGGTTGATCGACTGCACCCACGAGACCGGCATCTCCCAGCCGAACAGCGAGCGGTCGAGACGCTCGTCGGAGTAGACCGTCACGACGGTGAACTGCTGCTGGTAGAGCGACCAGAACACGGCACTGCCGATGAACAGCGGGATGAACGCGAAGACCCGCGACCGCTCGTCACGGGTGATGCCACTCGACAGGATCACGACGAAGTAGCCGATGGTGGCCAGCACGACAACCGCCACCACGACGGTGGGCAGGTTGCCGACGGTCAGCAGGCCGGTCAGCACGGCGACGACGATGACGACCAGCGCAACGACCACGCCGGCACCGATGAGCGGCAGGCGGCGGCGGTCGACGGGGTTCGCCACCTGGCGGACGACCTCGGGCAGCTTCCGCCGCCGGATCGCGTACTGCACCAGACCCGCGGCCATGCCGACGGCGGCCAGACCGAAGCCCCAGTGGAAGCCGAGCGAGCTCTGCAGCAGCCCGGTGAGCAGCGGTCCGAAGAACGCCCCGAGGTTCACGCCGAGGTAGTAGAGCGAGAAGCCGGCGTCGCGGCGCGGGTCCTCGCGGCTGTAGAGGCCGCCGACGATCGTCGTGGCGGTGGCCTTGAGTCCGCCGGAGCCGAGCGCGATGAGCACGAGGCCGACCCCGACCCCGGCCACCCCGGGGATGAGCGCGAGGGCGATGTGCCCGAGCATCACGACGATCGCGCTGCCGAACAGGGTCCGGTCCGCACCGATCAGCCGGTCGGCGATCCACGCCCCGATGATCGTGAACAGGTAGACCGCGCCGCCGTAGGCACCCATGATCCCGGTGGCGATGCCCTTGTCGATCCCCAGGCCGCCCTGCGTGACCGTGTAGTACATGTAGATGAGGACGATGCCCTGCATGCCGTAGAACGAGAACCGCTCCCAGAGCTCCACGGCGAACGGTGTCGAGAGCTCGAACGGTTGCCCGAAGAAGGTGCGTCCGGGACGGCTTCCGCGGTCCGCGGGGGTGGTACGTGACATGGCGGCCAGTCTGCCCCTGGCGGGGTGCGCACGCCGAATCGTCGAACACGGCTCAGGTCTTTGGAGGGTTCCCACGACCTCGTGACGGCACCGACGACACGGGCTTGTGCGGCCCGCACGGCGTTCCCGCCACTGTCGGCACCGGTGTCTAGCGTGGACGGTGCAACACGGACACCGCAGTTCAGGAGGACTCCGCCCATGGTCGACACCGCACCCGCCCAGCGCACCACCCCCGCCAGCGGCAACGACACCGCGACGGACGTCGACGCGCCGAACGCCGACGCCGCCGGCGACCCGGCAGCGGGCACCCCGACCGCCGGCACGGACACCGACGTCCGCATCGACGTCGAGCTGGTGCAGGAACTCCTGCTCGGACGCTGGGCCGAGGACCGCCGGATCTCCCGGCGGCTCGCGCTCGACCCCGCGATGCAGAAGATCGAGGGCCAGCCGATCCCCGAGCACCGGGCCCGCGTGCTCGAGCAGCTCCGGACCCTGGTGGACGCCGGGGCGATCCAGCGCCCCTACCCCGCCGAGTTCGGTGGCCAGAGCAACCACGGCGGCAACCTGGCGGCGTTCGAGGAGCTCGTCACCGCCGACCCGTCGATGCAGATCAAGGCCGGGGTGCAGTGGGGACTGTTCGGGTCCGCCGTGCACCACCTGGGCACCGAGGCGAACCACCGCGAGTTCCTGCCGGGCATCGTCTCGTTCGAGGTCCCCGGCTGCTTCGCGATGACCGAGACCGGCCACGGCTCGGACGTGCAGAGCATCGCCACGACGGCCACGTACGACCCCGCGACCGAGGAGTTCGAGATCCACACGCCGTTCCGCGGTGCCTGGAAGGACTACATCGGCAACGCGGCCCTGCACGGCCACGCCGCCGTCGTGTTCGCGAAGCTCGTGACCGCGGGCGTCGACCACGGCGTGCACGCCTTCTACGTCCCGCTCCGCGACGCCGACGGGGCGTTCCTGCCCGGCGTCAGCGGTGAGGACGACGGTCCGAAGGGCGGCCTGAACGGCATCGACAACGGCCGGCTCGCGTTCGACCACGTCCGGGTCCCGCGCACGAACCTGCTGAACCGCTACGGCGACGTCGCCGCGGACGGCACCTACTCGTCTCCGATCGCCTCGCCCGGCCGCCGGTTCTTCACGATGCTCGGCACCCTGGTGCAGGGCCGGGTCTCGCTCGACGGCGCCGCGGTCGTGGCGCAGAAGATCGCGCTGCAGATCGCCCTGACGTACGCGATGCAGCGCCGTCAGTTCCCGACCGGTGACGGCACCGAGGGCGTGCTGCTCGACTACGGCCGGCACCAGCGCCGTCTCATCCCGCGCCTGGCGACGGTGTTCGCGCAGTCGTTCGCGCACGAGAAGCTCCTGCGCACCTTCGACGACGTCTTCAGCGGGCGCGAGGACACCCCGGAGCGACGGGAGGACCTGGAGACCCAGGCGGCGGCGTTCAAGTCGATGTCGACCTGGTCGGCGCTCGACACCCTGCAGGAGGCCCGCGAGGCCTGCGGCGGTGCCGGGTTCCTCGCCGAGAACCGTCTGACCGGGCTCCGCGCCGACCTCGACGTCTACGTGACGTTCGAGGGCGACAACACCGTGCTGCTGCAGCTCGTCGGCAAGCGCCTGCTGACCGAGTTCCGTGCGAAGGCCCCGAAGGACCCGGCGTCGACCGCGAAGTTCGTGGCGGCCGTCGCGGCGTCGAAGCTGGCCGACGCGTCCGGGATCCGCCGCCTCGGCCAGACCGTGGCCGACCGCGGCTCGCTGGCCGCGAGCGTCGCCGACCTGCAGGACCCCCGCACGCAGCGCGAGCTGCTCGCCGGTCGGGTCGACACCATGGTCGCCGAGATCGGCATGCGCCTGGCGTCGGCCGGCAAGGACCGAGCCCGCGCCGCCCGACTGCTGAACCGCTCGCAGCACGAGCTCATCGAGGCGTCGAAGGCGCACGCCGAGCTCATGCAGTGGGACGCCTTCACCGAGGCGCTCGACGAGGTGACCGAGGGCGACACCCGTCGTGTGCTCGTCTGGCTGCGCGACCTGTTCGCGCTCGGCCTGCTCGAGCAGCACCTGGACTGGTACCTGCTGCACGGCCGTCTGTCGGCGCAGCGTGGCCGTGCGGTGTCGGCGTACATCGACCGGCTCGTCGCCCGGGTCCGGCCCATCGTGCCGCAACTGATCGAGACCTTCGGGTACGAGCCCGGTCACGTCCGCGCACCGATCGCGCTCGGTGCCGAGCAGGCCCGGCAGGACGAGGCACGCGCCTGGTTCGCCACCGAGGCCGCCGCGGGCCGGCTGCCCGAGCAGGAGAAGAAGCCCCGCCCGTGACGAACGCGCAGCGCCGTCCGTGAACGACGCGCGGCCGCGCCCGTGACGGGCGTGGCCGCGTCGGCCGCTAGGAGTCGGTCGGCTCCGGCGGAGTCGGGCCGCCCGCGGCAGCCCCACCGCGGGCCCCGAGCGCCGCGCGCAGCTGCGCCTCGGCGTCGTCACCGGCAGCGGCGGCCTCGGCGTTCGCCTCGGCGACCGCACGCACGACCTCTTCGCGCTGGATCTTCACGCCGCGCGGGGCGTCGATGCCGATCCGGACGCCGTCGCCCCGGGAGTCGAGCACCGTGATGACGATGTCGTCGCCGACGAGGATCCGCTCGCCGACCTTCCGCGTGAGTACCAGCACCCGTTCAGCCTAGCGACACGACGGGGAGCCCCAGCAGGTCCACCGACCCGGGCGTGGCGGTCTCGCCCGCACCGATCGCGACGACGCCGACCACGGGCAGCCTCGATGCCACCGCGTCCACCATCGCGGCCGAGTCCGCAGGCTTCCGCCCGACGTCGACCACGACCCACACCTGGTCGGCCTGCAGCGCGTCGCCGGTCACCCGGTCGTCCCACGCGGCGACGGCGAGCACGGCGTGACCGTCGCGGACACCGTCGGCCCGCGCCAGGATCGCCGCACGGCGGTCGGCGGCGTCCGTCGGCCGGAGCGCGTGCCGCACCGCGAAGAGCCCGGCGGCCGCGTCGACGTCGTTCGGCCGCCCGACCAGGAGCACCAGGTCACCGTCCGCGGACCGGACGGCCGGCGCGGTGGAACGGGCCACCGGTGCGGGCGAGGGCGCGTCGAGGACGCGGGACGGGCCTCCCGACCGGGTCTCGACGACCGGCTGCGCGACGGCCGCCGCCTGCGTGTCGACCGCCGTCTGCGCGTCGACGGCGGCCTGGAGGCGCGGGTCGACCCCGGCTGGCACGTCCGGATCGGACGGCGCGCGCGCCGGGCGCGGGGCGCTCGGCGTGATCCCGTCCGCCTGGAACCCGTCGAGCACCGACGCGAAGGCGTCGGCCCGCGTCGTCGCGGTGCCGTCGGTGCCCGCGATGCGTGCCTCGGCCGCCTCGGCGTCGGCGAGCAGTGCGGCGATGCCGACGCGCTGCACGGGCGAGTCGGCGATGGCCACACGGGCGACTGGCTGGTCCCCCGGTTCCGGCACCTCGACGGTGGCCTCGACGTGCGCCTTGCGGAACAGTCCGCCGAAGCCCGGCGTGGTCACGCGTTCGGCCGCGACGATGCGCGCACCCGCGCCGAACTCGGTCCGGACCGCGTCGCGGACCGACTCGAGCGTGGCGCCGCTACGCTGCAATCGGGTCGGCGGCACGGACCACTCCCACGGTCTCGATGGTGGCGCCCGCGGCGGTGGCTTCCTGGTACGACAGCACCGGGAGCCCGTTCGACTGGGCGGCGACCATGCGGTGCACGGCCGGTCGGAGCTGCGGGGCACAGACCAGGACGGCGGAGAGCCCCTGGTCCTCCACGGAGCGGACGGCGTCGCGGACGGAGCCCAGGACCTGCTCGATGCGGTGCGTGTCGAGCACGATCTGACTGCCCTGCTCGGACGGCCGGAGCCCCTCGAGCATCGACTGCTCGAGCATCGGGTCGATCATGATGACACGCAGGGTGCCGGCGTCGGTGTGCCGGGCGGCGAGGGCCGGCCCGAGGGCCGCACGGGCGGACTCGACGAGCCCCTCGGGGTCGGTCGACACCTTTGCGCGGAGCGTGAGGGCCTCGCAGATCCGTCCGAGGTCGTTGATCGGCACGCGCTCGGCGAGCAGGCCCTGCAGCACACGCTGCAGTTCGGCCATCGAGAGCATGCCGGGGACGAGTTCCTCGACCGCGGCAGGGTTGACCTGCTTGACGCCCTCGGTCAGGACCTTGACGTCCTCGCGGGTGAGCAGGCGTGCCGCGTTGTCGCCGATGACCGCCTGCAGGTGGGTGACGAGCACCGAGACCCGGTCGATCACGGTCGCGCCGGTCATCTCGGCGGCGTGCCGGAGCTCGGCGGGCACCCACTTGCCGGTCAGACCGAAGACCGGCTCGACGGTCGAGGTGCCGGGCAGGCCGTCCAGGTGGTCGCCGAGCGCCAGGACGCTGCGGGCGGGCGCGGTGCCCCGACCTGCCTCGACGCCGGCGATCCGGATGGCGTAGGTCGACGGCGGCAGGTCGATCGAGTCGCGGGTGCGCACCGGCGGGACGACGATGCCCATGTCGATCGCGATCTTGCGGCGGAGCGCACGCACCCGACCGAGCAGGTCGTCGGAGGCGCCGGACACCATGTCGACGAGGTCGGGCGCGAGCAGGATCTCGAGGGCGTGCACGCGCATCTGCTCGAGCAGGTCCTCCGGGGTGTCGCCGGTCGGTGCAGCCGCCGCGAGTGCCTGCTGCTGGGCGGCGTCGGCCTCGGCCCGGGCGGCGTTCCGGCCGATGCGCCAGCCCGTGACGAGCAGGGTCGCACCGACGAGCAGGAAGGGCAGGATCGGCATGCCCGGGATGAAGCCCATCGCGATCGCGGCGACACCGGCGATCATCAGCGCGTTCCGGGACTGCGACAGCTGCGTCGCGGCCGAGGAACCCATCTCGGACTCCGCGCCGGACCGGGTGACGATCATGCCGGTCGACACCGCCATGAGCAGCGCGGGGATCTGCGTGACCAGGCCGTCGCCGATCGTCAGGATGCCGTACTTCGACAGCGCGTCGGTGACGGACAGCCCGTTCTGCAGCATGCCGATCGCGATGCCGCCGACCAGGTTGATGATGATGATGAGGATGCCGGCGATCGCGTCGCCCTTGACGAACTTCGACGCACCGTCCATCGCGCCGTAGAAGTCGGCCTCGGCGGACACCGCGGCGCGGCGCTCCTTCGCCTGCTCGTCGGTGATGAGCCCGGCGTTCAGGTCGGCGTCGATCGCCATCTGCTTGCCCGGCATCGCGTCGAGGGTGAAGCGTGCCCCGACCTCGGCGACGCGCTCGGCGCCCTTCGTCACCACGACGAACTGGATGACGATGAGGATCAGGAAGATGACCGCGCCGATGATGATCGACCCGGAGACGGCGACGTGGCCGAACGCCTGGATGACGTCACCGGCGAACCCCTCGCCGAGCACCAGCCGGGTGGACGCCACGTTCAGGCCGAGCCGGAACAGCGTCGCGACGAGCAGCAGGGACGGGAACACCGAGAAGTCGAGCGGCTTCTTCACGAACAGCGTCGTGAGCAGGATCACCAGTGCCAGCAGGATGTTGATGATGATCAGGAAGTCGAGCAGGAAGGACGGCACCGGCAGGATCAGCAGCAGGATGATGCCGACGATGAACACCGGGACGACGAGCTTCGGCAGGTCCTTGCGGTTCATGCGGGGAGTCCTTCGGTCTGGTTCTCGGCGATGCGCGGTGTGCGGAGCTTGCGGGGGCGGAGGTCCCCGGTCAGGGTGGCGGGGTCGATGACGCTCGCGACCTCGTCCGGTGTGGTCGGTCGCGGCGGCGCGTGTGTGCCGGCCGCGGTGCCGCGGGCCTTGAGCGCCATCACGAAGGACAGGACGCGGGCCACCGGGGTGTACAGGTCGACGGGGATCTCGTGCCCGAGCTCGCACGCGGCGTGCAGTGCCCGGGTCAGCGGGACGTCGCGGACGATCGGCACCCGCTCCTCCTCGGCACGGGAGCGGATGACGTCGGCGACCGGGCCGGCCCCCTTCGCCACCACCCGTGGCGCGGACTTCCCGGGCTCGTACTTGATCGCGACGGCGTAGTGGGTGGGGTTCGTCATCACGACGTCCGCGGTGCCGATGGCCTGGATCATCCGGTTGCGGCTCATCGCGAGCTGACGGGACCGGCGCTGCGACTTCACCAACGGGTCGCCGTCGCTCCGCTTGTTCTCGTCCTTGACCTCGCGCTTGGTCATCATCGTGCGCTTCCGGTTGCGGCGGATCACGACGAACACGTCGAGTGCCGCGAGGACGAGCCCGGCGACGATCGCGGCGCGCAGCAGGGTGCCCGACCCGGCGGCGGCGGCCTCGAGCACGGCCGACAGCGGCAGCGAGCCGCTCGTCATCAGCACCGGCATGAGTCCCTGCACCGCGAACCACAGGACGAGCCCGACGACGGCGGTCTTCAGCAGCGCCTTCGCCCCGTTCCAGAGCGCCTGGGTGCCGAACACGCGCTTCAGTCCGGCGACGGGATCGAAATGGTCGGGCTGCGGCGTCATCTTGCGGAAGTGCACCCCGCCCTGCGTGACGGCGGCGGCGAGCACCGCGACCGCGACGACCGCGAGCATCGGGCCGAGGGTCGCCCCCATCGATCCGAGGGCGTCGGCGAGCAGGGCCTGCACGGCACCGAGCTCCGGGTCCTCGATGACCCGCTGCACGGCGAGGAGCTGGTCCTGCCCGGCGGCCGCGGCGTTGCCGATCGCGGCCGGGATCATGAGCGCCGCGACGGCGATCCCGATCCATGCCCCGAGGTCCTGCGAGCGACCGATCTGGCCCTTCTCGTGGACCTCGCGCATCCGCTGCTGGGTTGCCTGTTCGGAACGTTCCCCGCTGTCGGACACGTCGTCACCCCCGTCCCGTGATCGCCTCGACGGCGTCGCCGGTCAGCGACGACACCACCGAGGGCAGGGCCATGAAGAGCGCGCCGGCGAACAGGACGGTCAGGCCGATCTTGATCGGGAAGCCCATCTGGAACGCGTTGAGCGCCGGTGCCACGCGGGTCAGCAGCCCGAGGCCGACGTCGGCCAGGAACAGCACGACGACGAGCGGACCGGCGATCTGCAGGGTGGCGAGGAACATCTGCGACATCGCGGTCACGAGCATCGACGCGAGCCCGTCCACCGCGAAGGTGCCGGTGAGCGGCACGGCGTCGAACGACCGCACCAGACCACCGACGATGAGCTGGTAGCCGCCCGAGGTGAAGAGCAGCGCGAGCGCGGTCATCTGGAACAGGCGGGTGAACTGGGCGCCGTTGACCTGGGACTGCGGGTCGAACGCCTGCGCGAGCGTGAACCCGCCGAACAGGTCGATGAGCGCACCCGCCGACTGCACGGCGGCGAACACCAGGAACACCAGGAACCCGAGGGACAGCCCGACGACGAGCTGGGTGAGCAGGGCGAGCAGGAACGGCCCCGTGTCGAGTGACTCGTAGCCGACGGCGACGCGCGGGGCGACACCGATGGCGAGCCCCAGCCCGAGGATCACCTTGACCGTGCCGGGGAACGCCCGGTACGAGAACGGCGGTGCGATGACGAAGAACGCGACGAGCCGGACGCCGGCGAGCATGGTCGCCTCCAGACGGTCGGCGTCGATGCTGAGCTCCATCAACCGGCCCCGAGCAGCTTCGGGATCATGTCGAAGGCGACGTGCGTGAACGCGATCATCTCCGAGATCATCCAGTTGCCGCAGATCACCAGGGCGATCGCGACGGCGACGGCCTTCGGCACGAACGAGAGCGTGACCTCCTGGATCTGCGTCACCGACTGGAACAACGAGATCGCGAAGCCGACGACGAGCGAGGTGACGAGGACCGGGGCGGCGAGCTTGCCGGACACCAGGAGCGCCTGGAGCACGAGGTCGATGACGGCCTGCTGGTTCATGCGTGCCCCCTAGACAACGTGGTAGCTCTCGATGAGCGACGTGATGATGAGGCCCCAGCCGTCGACCAGCACGAAGAGCAGGATCTTGAACGGCAGCGAGATCATGACCGGCGGGAGCATCATCATGCCCATCGACATCAGGGCCGCGGAGACGACGAGGTCGATCACCAGGAACGGGATGAAGATGACGAACCCGATGATGAACGCGCTGCGGAGCTCGGAGATGATGAACGCCGGGATCACCGTCGTCATCGGCACGTCCGCCATCGACTTCGGGTTGTCGAGCCCGGCGGCGCGGGTGATCAGGGCGACGTCCTCGTCGCGGGTCTGGTGGAGCATGAAGGTCCGCAGGGGCTTCGTGCCGATCTCGACCGCCTGGTTGAAGTCGAGGTGCCCGGCCAGGTAGGGCTGCAGGGCGTCGTCGTTGATGTGCCCGAGCACCGGTGCCATCACGAACAGCGACAGGAACAGTGCCAGTCCGGCGATCACCTGGTTCGGCGGGATCGACTGCAGCCCGAGCGCGTTCCGCGTCATCGCGAGCACGACGAAGATCTTCGTGAACGACGTCATCATGAGCATCAGCGCGGGCGCGACGCTCAGCAGCGTGATGCCGATGAGCGTCACCACGGCCGACGACGGGGTGCCGTCCGGGCCGTTCACGCTGACGCTGAAGTCACCGGTCGCGGGGGCGGTCGGGGTCGCCGGGGCGGTGGGTTCGACGACACCGGCGGCGTGGGCACCGGTCGTCGTGAGCATCAGGAACCCGGCCACGACCGCCAGACCGAGCAGGACGAGGGCGACGAGTCGACCCGACCGTGCAAGCTGGTGCGGCCCTGCCGCGGTCACCCGGCCCGCCGGTTCCGCAGCGCCGCCGCGGCCTGGCGCCAGGTGTCGGCCGACAGGATCGAGCCCTGCAGCTGCTGCGCGGTCGGCACGGCGCGCTGCGGACGACGGTTGCGCGGGCGCATCGGCAGTGGCGCGACGGGGGTGGTCGCGTCGGCGGTGGTCGCGTCGGTCGCCCGGGTCACGTCGTCTGTGCCTGCCGGGAGGCCCGTGGCCGAGTCCGACTGCTGTGCGAGTTCGCGACCGAATGCGTCGGCCGACGGGGCGGGACGCACGGGCAGCGCCACCGGTCCGGTCACGATGGTGAGTTCCGGCGCGGGCGCCTGCCCGCTGGTGAGCAGGTTGACGCCGTGCTCGGACACGCCGAGCACGAGCCGCTCCCCCTCGACGTCGACCACGACGACGCTCGCCTTGCCACCGATGCCCTGCCGACCGACGACCTCGACGGTCGCCGCACGACGGCCAGACGGCTTGCCCGAGAAGCGCTTGCGGCTCGCGCGGTGCAGCACCCACATGAGGGCGAGCACGACGCCGAGCGAGAGCGCGACGCGGAGGGTGACGACCAGGGTGTCCACGTGCGGGTCAGACCGTTTCGGCGACGTCGAGGATGCGGGTGATCCGGACCGCGTAGTCCTGGTCGACGACGACGACCTCGCCGTGCGCGATGAGGCGGCCGTTCAGCAGGACGTCGGCGGGGGCGCCGGCACTGCGGTCGAGCTCGACGACGGCGCCGGGCTCCATGCCGAGCACGTCGCGGACCGACATCCGGGTGCGACCGATCTCGACCGTCAGGGTCATCTCGACGTTGTTGATCCGGCCGAGGTTGCCGGCGGGCAGGTTCGCCACGACCGGTGCGGACACCGTGCCGTTCTCGCGGACCCGGATGCCGAACCACCCGGCGGGCAGGCCACCGGCGGTCAGTTCGAACACGACGGTGTCCGGGTCGGCCAGCAGCGACGCGGACGACTCGCGGTTCGCCTCGCCGAGCACCCCGACGCCGAGGACCCCGGCCGCGGCCTCGAGCGACGGACGCAGCACGTCCGTGACGGCCACGATGCCGTGGTCGGTGCCCCCGGCGGCCGTGATCGACTCGAGGTCGGTGAGCACGAGCGCCAGGTCGGCCGACAGGCCGCCGACGAACGACGCGACCACGGCGTCCGTCGCGGCGTCGAGCACGACCGGTGTCGCGCCTCCAGGCAGGAGCACCGCGGTCAAGGGGGCGGCCGTCGGGAGCTGCGCCGCGAGCGACTCGGCCGCTGCGGTGTGGAGGGTGGTCGTTTCGGTCATCAGTGCTGCTCCGTGCTCGTGGTGGTGACGACGATGCCGGCGAGGCGCGAGCCGTTCGCGCCGACCGCGGCGGTGCCGACGGGTTCGCCGTCGACCGCGATGGTGAGGGGCCGGTGCTGCGGGTGCGGCAGCGGCAGGACGTCGCCGACCGCGAGCCGCAGGACCTGCGTCGGCAGGACCCCGGCCGGGGCGAAGCGCAGGCTGACGCCCACGGGCACGCTCTCGAGCTGCGCGTCGAGCAGGGCTCGGGCGTCGGCGGGCGACACGTGCGCGGCGGCCTCGCCGAGCTGCGGCAGGACGGCCTCGGCCGGCAGCGCCAGCGTGCCGGGGGCGATGCGGTCGCCGACCCGGATCGAGAACGAGGCGACGATCATCAGGTCGCCCTTCTGCGCGGCCTGGGCGAACTGGCTGTTGAACTGGAACCCGCCGACCGTGACGTCCTGCGCGAGCAGCCCGCCGAACGAGTAGCGGAGGTCGTCGAGGGCGTCCTCGACGATCTTGCGGACCAGGGCCTGCTCGATCGGCGTGAAGGTGCGGTCCGGCGTCGGCAGCGGCTTCGAGGCGCCCAGCGCGTGCGACACCCACGTCAGCGCGGCGTCGAGCGGGACCTGCAGCACGCCCTTCGGGGTCAGGCCGGTGATCGGCAGCAGCACCATGCCGGTGAGCGCGGGCAGCGACGCGGCGTACTCGTCGTACGTCGTCATCGCCACCTGCTCACAGGTGACCTGGCTGACCGCGCGGACCTTCGCCGTCAGCTGCGTGCCCCACTGGCGGGCGAACGTCTCGAAGGCGAGCTCGAGGACCCGGGCGTGCTCACGGGCCAGCGTCGACGGGCGCGCGAAGTCGTACACCTCGGGCGCTGGCAGGGTCTCGGTCACGGGTGCGTCTATCGGTCACCTGTGGGCCACCCGTCAGTGCTGTACCCCGTAGTGGGGCGGTGGCGTCAGCGCTGCTGCGCGCCGCGCGCTCCGTGGCTCAGACCTGTTGCACCCCTGTCTCGGCCCTGCCGCGCTCCCTGTCTCGGCCCTGCTGCGCTCCCTGTCTCAGCCCTGCTGCGCTCCGTCCTGTGCCTTCGCCAGCGCCGGCATGAGTGCGCTGACGTCCTGATCGGCGTTCGACAGGACCACGATGTCGACCCGACGGTTCAGCGCGAGGTCCTGTTCGGTGCCGCCCTTCGCCAGCGGTCGGCTCGACCCGAAGCCGACGCTCTGCACGTGGTCGCCGGGCATCCCGCCCCGCTCGACCAGGTCGCGCAGGACCCCGGTCGCCCGGGCGGCGCTGAGCTCCCAGTTGGTGGCGTACGGCGCGGTCGAGTTCCGCTGGTCGGCGTGCCCCTCGACGCTGACGTCGTGGTCGGAGGTCTTCAGCACCGGCGCGATGGCGTCCATGATCGACCGCGCCTGGTCGGACAGGTCCGCGCTGTTCGTGCCGAAGTACGTCTCGCTGCCGACCAGGCGGACGATGAGGCCGCGGGCATCGACCGTGAACTGGACGTTCTCGGTCTGGCCCGCACGCCGCAGGTTGTGCTGGATCGCACGCTCGAGCTTCGTCAGGTCGTCGAGCTCCCGCTTCGCCTCGGCGAGGTCCTGCTTCGTCGCAGTCGTCGGCACCACCGTCGACGCGGGGTCGACGTTGGTGTCCTTGGTACCCGACGAGGCGGTCGAGTGGTCGGCCTGGGACTTGTCCGTCGAGTAGCCGGAGCCGTCCTCGACCTGGTCCTTCGTCACGACCGTCCCGCTCGCGGTGTCGATCTTCTGCGAGTCGACCTCGCCGAAGCCGGTGGCGAGCGACTGCTTCAGCTGGATGTACTTCTCCTGGTCGACGGTGGACATCGCGAAGAGCACGAGGAACATGCACATCAGCACCGTGATCATGTCCATGTACGACGCCATCCAGCGCTCGTCGGGGTGCTCGGCCTCGTCGTGGGACTTCTTCGCGCGACCGCGGCCGCGGCCCCGGGGGTTGGCGCTCACAGTCAGGCCGCCAGCTGCTGGTCGTCGGCCGCGTCGGCCTTCTTGCCGGCCTTGCCGGCCTTGCCACCCGTGTCGGCGCGGGCGGCGGGCGGGACCATGGCCTTCAGCCGCTCACCGAGCAGGCGGGGCTGGCTGCCCGCCTGCACCGCGAGCAGCCCCTCCATCAGGAGCGTCTGGCGGTCCGACTCGAGCTGGGCGAGCTTGCGGAGCTTGCCGCCGATCGGCAGCCACATGAAGTTCGCGGTCAGCAGGCCCCACAGGGTGGCGACGAACGCGCTGGCGATCAGTGGCCCGAGCTCGTCCGGCTTGCCGAGGTTCGCGAGCACGTGGGTCAGCGAGACCACGGTGCCGATGATGCCGACGGTCGGGGCGAAGCCGCCGAGGCCCATGAAGAACGCGCTCGCGCTCCGGGTCGGAGCCGCGTTCGACTCGATCTCGTCCTCGAGCAGGATCCGCAGCTCGTCGCCGTCGGTGCCGTCCGCGATGTTCTGCAGTGCCTTCTTCATGAACGGGTCGTCGTGCTTGTCGGCCTCCTGCTCGAGGGCGAGCAGGCCGTTGGCGCGGGCGGTCTCGGCGAGACCGACGACGTCGTCGATGACCGACGCCGGCGGGGTGACCTTGCCGGTGAACGCCTTCGGGACCGCCTTGAAGCTGGCGATCGCGTCCTTCAGCGTGGTGCTCGCGATGCCGCAGCCGATGGTGGCGCCGAACACGAGCAGCATCGGGGCGGGCAGGAAGAGTCCACCGAGCTCGACGTGCTCCATCTGGACCATGCCGAACAGGGCGCCGAAGGCGAGCAGGATGCCGACGATCGTTGCGATGTCCACGTCAGCGACCCCCGTCCAGCGCGCGGCCGTGCTGCGTGGAGCGGAGCGCGGCGACCGGGGCGAGCGTGGGCTGCGGGCCGGTGTTCGTGTTCGAGCGGGGGGCCTGGTCGGTGCCGTAGGCCATGCCGACGATGCGTGCGCGGTACGCGGCGATCAGGTCGATGACGTCGGCCATCGACTCCCGCACGATGTACTTCGCGCCGTCGACCATGATGAGCGTCGTGTCCGGCGTCTCCTGGATGCGCTCCACGAGATCGGGGTTCACAGCGAATCCGCTGCCGTTCAGTCGTGTGACGACGATCATGGCCCGTCCTGGTTCTCGATCGTCCCGCCGCCGTCCGTGGGGCGGGATGCGGGCCCGTCCGTGGGCCTGCACGGAGGACTATCGGCGGGTGCGGCGGGTGCGTTAGCGGCCGTCACTAGCCTGGTTCGGTGATCGATGCCTCGGACCTGCTCGCCCACCCGCGTGGCCGGCGCTTCTGCCTGGAACTCGTCAGCGGTGTCCAGGACCCCGACGACCCGGCCGCCCAGCGACTCGGCGACCTGCTCTTCTGGGCGGAGCACCATCTCGGCGTCGAACGCGGCGACGGCCGAACGCTCTTCGGCATCGGTGGTGCGGTCGAACCCGAGCCGGCTCCGGACCTGGCAGCAGTGGCGAGCGCGCTCGCGGCGGTGTCCCTGCCGCCGGTGGGCGAGGACGACGTCGTGGTCGCGCTCGAGTCGACTGCGGACAGTGCGCTGTGGTGGCAACAACCCGATGCGCTGGACGCGCTCCTCGCTCGGACGGAACTGCTTGCCGCGCTCCGACGGCTCGCTCGGTGGGCTGTCGACAGCCCGGTCGTGCGCCGGCTCTTCGACCCGCAGGGCGGAGCATGGACCGTCGAGTTCGACGAGGACGACCAGCCCCGACGTCCGGGAGCGGCAGAGGCGCTCGCCGACTGGTCCCAGGAGCTGCGTCGTGAGGACTCCGGAGGGAACCCGGGGGTGGCCAGCGGGGTGTGGTGGACGACCCCGCCGTGGCCGCTCGCGCAGCACACGCGAGCGCCGTTCCCGTCCGCCGGGCCGCTGGCACTCTGGGCGGTCGAGGACTCCTTCGGGCAGGAACACGCCGTCGTCTCGGCCGTGCCCCCCGATGCCGCGGCGCGCGTGTGCACCGTCGACGGTCCCGCCGACTGGGCTGCGCTGTGCCGCCGATGGCCGCTCGACGTGACGCGGACCACCCGACGGAACGACTGGGCCGTGGCGACCGGACGGCAGGGTGACTGGGTGCTGCCGGACTGGTCCGCGGTGGCCACCGAGTACGACGTCGTGCACCTGACCGTCGCGGGCTGGTTCCGCACGTCCGGGCTCGCCGTGCCGGTCGACGGCAGCCGCGCGAGCGTCGTCGCAGGGTGGACGCCGGACTCCGCGTACCGGCTCACCGACCGGGGAGCCGGGGACGAGGCCGTCACGGGCGATCCCGAGACCTGGTCGCGTCCGGGCAACGCAGGGGCCTGGCGCCGTCTCAGGTGATCCCCAGGAGATCGCTGCATCCGATCGGGGTGCTCCGGCGGTAGTGGGGGTACGACGTCGAGGACGACGTCGTCCGCACCGGCCCGGACAGGCCCGAAGGAGACACGTCATGCGCAAGACACTCGCCACCGGCCTCAGCGCCGGTGTCCTGTTCGCCGCCGCTGCGGCCGTACTGCCCGCGACCGCTGCGACCGCCGCCACCGGCGAGGCGACGCTCTCGGTCCTCCACGCCGTGCCGGACGTCACCGTCGACGTCTACCTCGACGGCGAACGTGCCATCGACGACTTCACCCCGGGCACCCTCGCCGGCCCGATGATGGTGCCGGCCGGTGCACACCAGCTCGCGATCACCGCCTCGGACGCCACCGACGCGTCGAAGCCGATCATCGGCCCGGCGGACGTCTCGTTCGACGCCGGTGGCAACTACACCGCCGTTGCCCACGACGCCACGGACGGGTCGCCGACCGCCACGGTGTTCACCAACGACACCTCGGCCGTCGCGGCCGGCCAGGGACGCCTGGTCGTCCGCCACGTCGCCGCCGCACCGGCCGTCGACGTCCTCGCCGGTGGGAAGGCCGTCGTGTCGAACCTGTCGAACCCCGACGAGCAGGCACTCGAGCTGCCGGCCGGCACCGTGTCGGCGACCGTCGCCGCCACCGGGACCACCGACCCCGTGATCGGCCCGGCGGACGTCGCGGTCACCGCGGGCTCGTCGACCATCGTCTACGCCTGGGGCAGCCTGGACGACGACGACCTCGCCCTCGCCACGCAGACGATCGCGGACCTGGGTGGCACGCCGAACGGCGTCCCCGCCGGGAACGCCGGTCTCGTGGCCACGAACGACCAGGGCCCCCTGCCCCTGGTCGGCGCAGCGGCGGCCGCACTGGCCGCCGCTGCCGCGATCGGGGCCGTGGTGCTCCGCCGCCCGCACGCAGCGACCCGCCGCTGAACGTGCCACGCCCCGTGCGGTCCGCCACGGTGACGCTCGTCGTCGCCGTGGCGGCCGCCGCCCTGACCGGGTGCTCGTCGGCCGGGACCACCCCCGGCGGGCAGCCGTCCGTCCTGCCGACCACCACGCCCACACCGGTCCCGTCCGCGTTCTCGACCGAGGTACCGCAGCAGGCCGCGACCATCCCCCCGGTCCGGGACGCCCCCGCCCCGACCACCATCACCGTCGACCACGCCGGCATCAGCGCGCCGATCCGCCCCGAGGGGGTCGACGAGGACGGCGCGATGGCGCTCCCGCCCGACCCGGCGACCGCGGGCTGGTACCGCTTCGGTGCCGCACCGTCGTCCGCCGAGGGCACCGTCGTCATCGCGGCCCACGTCGACGCGGTCGGCTACGGCATCGGCCCGTTCTCACGGCTCGGCGACGCCCCGTCCGGCACCCGGGTCACCCTGACCGACGCGGACGGTGCCGAGACCACGTGGCGGATCGACTCCGTCAGCATGCTCGAGAAGCAGGGACTCCCCTGGGGCGAGGTGTTCCGTGACGACGGACCACGACGGCTCGTCCTGGTGACCTGCGGCGGGACCTTCGACGCAGCCACCGGACACTACGAGAGCAACCTCGTCGTCACCGCGGTCCCGGCCTGACCGTGGCGACGATCCGCCCCCTACGATCGGATCGTGGTCGACGACGACCACGCCAGCGACAGGAAGACGTGACGACCATCCTCCCGGACGACAGCGAGCTCTCCGACGCGTTCCGCGCCGGGGGCGAACACGCCCTGCGGGCCGTCTACGAACGGTGGTCGTCGCTCGTGTACTCGCTGGCCCTGCGTGCCCTGGCCGACCCGGCCGCCGCGGAGGACGTCACGCAGCAGGTCTTCGTGAAGGCCTGGCAGCGCAGCACGAGCTACGACCCCGGCCGCGCCCCGCTCGGCGCATGGCTGGTCGGCATCACCCGGAACTGCATCGCCGACGCGCAGAACGAGCGCCGACGGCACGCCAGCGCCGCCGACCCGGACGTGGTCGAGGAGACCACCCCGGCGCCGGAACCGGCCTTCGACCTGGCCGAGCGCGCACTCGTCGCCGGCGAGCTCGAGCGGCTCGACGAGGTCCCACGACGCGTGATGCGACTGGCGTTCTACGACGACCTCAGCCATCGTGAGATCGCCGAACGGCTCGAACTGCCGCTCGGCACCGTCAAGAGCCACATCCACCGAAGTCTGGCCCGGCTCCGAACACGTCTGGAGGTGATCGAATGAAGCACGTCGACGACGAGACGCTGGCGATGCTCGCGGTCTCCGACCAGGTCGCCGCGGACGACGTCGCCGAGCACCTGGCGTCCTGCGACCGGTGCCGCGACGAAGTGGCCGCGCTGCAGCGGGTCGCCGCGGTGACCCGTGCGTCCGAGGACGTCACGCTCGCGGCGCCCCCGGAGCACGTGTGGGACCGGATCGCGGCCGAGATCGCCCGGACGCCACAACAGGCTGCGGTGCCGGCGACCGAACCCGGACGAGCGGGCGAACACGCATCCGAAGGGGCGGCCGACGGGACCCGGTCTGGCGCCCAGCACCAGGCCGTGGCCCGCCGACCGCGATCCCGTCCCCGTCGTCGCCGAGCCCTCGCCACCGCGATCGCCAGCGTCGGCGTGCTCGCCGTCGTTCTCGGCATCGGTGTGGCGTCGGGGATCGTCCCCGGACTCCCCCGCGGCGACACCGAGACCGTCCTGGCGAACACCGAGCTCGAAGCGCTGCCCGGTTGGTCGGGGACGACCGGCCGTGCCGAGCTCGAACGTGACCGGGACGGCCGGGTGACCCTGCTCGTCGACCTGCACGGAGAGCGTGGTCGCTCCGGTACCGGTCCGCTGCGCGAGGTCTGGATGATGCGGTCGGACCTCGGCGGACTGGTGAGCGTCGGCTACCTCGACGGCGACCAGGGCCGCTTCACGGTGCCCGACGGCGTCGACACCGCGGAGTTCCCGGTCGTGGACGTCTCGGCCGAGGCCGACGACGGTGATCCGGCGCACTCCGGTGACTCCATCGTCCGGGGCACCCTGACCGATCCCTGAGCAGTTTCGTCCCCCGAAATTCCCAACTGTGACGTATTCGAGACCTCCGGGCGCGCGTCGGGGGTCGATCTTCCACTGGTTTATCTCATGAGCGTGTTAGCGTGGCGCGCATGACCGACACCACCACCGTCGTCTCGCCGGCATCTCCGGCGACCGCAGCACCCCTCCGTGAGGTCGGCGCCCTGATCCGGGGCGCCCGTAAGGGCCGCAGCATGACGCAGGCCCAACTCGCCGAACGCGTCGGCACCAGCCAGAGCGCGATCAACCGCATCGAGCAGGGCGGCCAGAACCTGTCCCTCGAGATGCTCACCCGCATCAGCGACGCCCTCGACCAGCAGATCGTCTCGATCGGCGGCGCCCCGCAGCGTGCCCACCTGCGCGTCCAGGGCGGCCGGAAGCTCAGCGGCTCCATCGCGGTGAACTCGAGCAAGAACGCCGCCGTGGCCCTGCTCTGCGCCTCGCTGCTCAACCGCGGCGTGACCCGACTGCACAAGGTCGCCCGGATCGTCGAGGTCGACCGCATCATCGACGTGCTCCGCAGCCTCGGCGCGAGCGTCACCTGGTCGGAGGACGGTGAGACCCTCGAGATCGTCGCCCCCGACGACCTGCACCTCGACGCGATCGACGCCGACGCCGCCCGCCGCACCCGCAGCGTGCTCATGTTCCTCGGCCCGCTCAGCGGCCGGTACGAGTCCTTCCGTCTGCCCTACGCCGGCGGCTGCGACCTCGGCACCCGAACGGTCGAGCCGCACCTCATCGCGCTCCGTCCGTTCGGCGTGGACGTCGAGGCGACCTCCGGTTGGTACGAGGTCGACGTCGCCAACCAGGCCGTCCCCACCAAGTCGGTCGTGCTCACCGAGCGCGGCGACACCGTGACCGAGAACGCGATCCTGGCCGCTGCTGCCCGCGACGGCGAGACCGTCATCCGGAACGCCAGCCCCAACTACATGGTGCAGGACCTCTGCTTCTTCCTCGAGCTGCTCGGGGTGCAGATCGAGGGCATCGGCACCACCACGCTGCGCATCACCGGCAAGAGCCGCATCGACGAGGTCGTGGACTACTGGCCGAGCGAGGACCCGGTCGAAGCGATGAGCCTGCTGACCGCCGGGATCGTCACCGCTTCGACCCTCACCGTGACCCGGGCACCGATCGAGTTCCTCGAGATCGAGCTCGCGACCCTGGCCGAGATGGGCCTGCGCTTCGACGTCACCGAGGAGTACGCCGCCGCCAACGGCCGCACCCGCCTCGTCGACATCACGGTGTACCCGTCCGAGCTGCACGCGCCGATCGACAAGATCCACGCGATGCCGTTCCCCGGCCTGAACATCGACAACCTGCCGTTCTTCGTGGTCATCGCGGCCATGGCGGAGGGCACGACGCTCGTGCACGACTGGGTCTACGAGGGCCGGGCGATCCACCTGCTCGACCTCACCCGCCTGGGCGCGAGCGTCACGCTGCGTGACCCGCACCGCCTCGACGTCACCGGGCCGACGCACTTCTCCGGTGCCGAGATCAGCTGCCCGCCGGCGCTGCGGCCCGCCGTGGTGATCCTGCTGGCGATGCTCGCGGCGAAGGGTGAGAGCGTCCTGCGCAACGTCGGCATCATCGCCCGTGGCTACGAGCAGCTGCAGGAGCGCCTCAACTCGCTCGGTGCGTCCATCGAGACGTTCCACGACTGACGCTGGACCCCCGCTCGACACCGGTGTTCGCGTGTTGAACACGCGCAGACCGCGGTTCAACACGCGAACACCGGTGTTTTGCGTTCCCCCCCCTTCCCCCGTCCCCGCAAGTGGGGACGGGGCGTCACCCGTTTGACGGGGTCCCCACGCGCCTCCAGGCCGATGCCCAGGAGCGCTCCATGCGCCGCCCAGCCCGACCGTGCTGGATGGGCAGATGGCCACGAGATCTCTCCTGACCGTCCCCCTGCTCATCACCGTCGCGGCCGCCGCGGCGGCCTGGCTGGTGCTCGGCCCCGCCGCAGCGCTGGCCTTCGTCGCCCTCGCGTGCCTCGAGATCGCGATGGCCGCGGACTCGTCCGTGCCGATGGCCGGCATCGCCGGCCGGCTGCACTCCCCCGCCCGGCGACTGTTCCTGTCGCTCGGGATCGTCGCGGGCGTGCTCGCGATGCGCCTGCTGCTGCCGCCGGCCGCCGTCGCGGTCGGTGACGCGACCGACCCGGCGAGCTCGGTGGAGGAAGCCGTCTTCGCGCCCGGCTCGTTCTCCGCGCACCTGGCCGAAGTGCGTCCCGCCCTCGCCGCCTTCGGCGCCGCGTTCATCTGGCAGGTCTTCGCCGAGTACCTGTTCAACACCGACCGCGCGTCCCGCAGGTCGTGGCTGGGCAGCCTGGAGGCGCGGCTCGCCTCCGTCGCGCGACCCCGCGTCTGGTCGCTGGTCACCGCTGCGACCGGGGTCGTCGTGACCTCCGTCCTCGTCGGGTCGCGTTCCGGGTGGGCCGCCGGTGCGCTGCTGCCGGTCGCGCTCGGCGGGGTGGCCGGCATCGCCGCGTACCTCGTGTCGAAGCGGACCGCGTCGTGGGCGCTGCGCAGCGGCCCCCTCGGCGGAGGGTCGGACACGGCGTCGATCGGGGTCGGCCGCGGAGCCTGGCGCATCCACCTGTACGCGTCGACGGTCGTGTTCGAGCGGGGGCTCGTCGTGTTCATGCTGTTCGAGATCCTCGACGGCGTGTACAGCCTGTCCGGGTCCGGGCCGCTCGGGTCGGACGGGCTCGGGGCACTCGAGCAGGCCGCGGTCGCCATCGGGGCGATCGGGGTGGGCGCGGTGTTCCTGGCCCGCCTGACCTCGCGGGTCGACGAGGCCGCTGGCCTCAAGCGGCTGCGGTACCTGAAGGCCGGTGCGGCGTACGTCCTCGGGGTGCTGTCGGTGCTGCTGTGGGCGAGTCTGCTCGTGCCGATCCCGGGCGTCGTCGTGGGGTGGTTCGGGACCGTCGTGATCGGGTCGGCGCTGGTGAGCTCCCTGCCGTGGCGAGCGTGGTGGCGGCGGGTGGTGCGGCGGCCGCGGGCGGTGTGAGCGGCGGCTCGTGACGCGTCGTGCGGTGTCGTGCGGCGCGTCGTTCGGCTGTGGTGCGGCGCGTCGTCCGGCTGTGGTGCGGCGCGTCGTCCGGCTGTTCTGGAAGGATCCACCGTGGATCGGCGTTGACTGGCGGGTCGGACGACGATCGGAGTGCACGTGCTGGGACCGGAACTGGTGGTCGTGCTCGGCCTCGCCATCGCACTGACGGCGGCCGTGGCCGACCGGATCCGGATCGCACCACCCGTGCTGCTCCTGGTCTTCGGCGCGCTGCTCGGGCTCGTGCCGGAGTTCGCGGACGTCGAGCTCCCCGCCGAGGCCGTGCTGCTGCTGTTCCTGCCGGCGCTGCTCTACTGGGAGAGCCTGACGACGTCCCTCCGCGAGATCCGGAAGAACCTGCGCGGCATCGTCCTGATGGGCACCCTGCTCGTCGTGGTCACCGCCGGCGCCGTCGCCGTCCTGCTGCACCTGCTCGGGATGCCGTGGGGGCCGGCCTGGGTGCTCGGCGCCGCGGTCGCCCCGACCGACGCGACCGCGGTCGGCGTGCTCACGAAGATGCTGCCCCGGCGGAACGTCACGGTGCTCCGCGCCGAGAGCCTGGTGAACGACGGCACCACCCTCGTCGTCTACGGCATCGCGGTGGCCGTCACCGTCGGCACGCAGGAACTCACCTTCTGGGGTGTGTCCGGCATGCTCGTCCTGTCCTACATCGGCGGGGTCGCAGCCGGCCTCGCCGCCGCCTGGATCGGGACGATGGTGCTGCGGCGCGTCGACACCGTCGTGCTCGAGAACCTCGTCACCCTGCTCGTGCCCTTCGCGGCCTTCCTGGCCGCCGAGGCCATCGGCGCCTCCGGCGTGCTCGCCGTCGTGGCGGCCGGCATCGTCGTCAGCCAGGTCGGCCCCAAGCTCGACCGTGCCGAGACCCGCCAGCAGGTGCGCGCGTTCTGGTCGTTCCTGACCTTCCTGCTCAACGGCGCACTCTTCGTCCTGGTCGGCATCGAGGCGATGGTCGCCGCACGCGCGCTCGACCCCGCAGACCTGCTGCGCGGGACCGGGATCGTCTTCGCGGTCGCGGTGCTGCTCGTCGTCGTGCGGTTCGCGTTCCTGAACGCCGCGGGCGGGACCATCTGGCTCGTCACCCGACGCACCGGCGGGGAACCGCGCGAAGGGCACCGCGACCGGCTCGTCAGCGGGTTCGCCGGGTTCCGGGGCGCGGTGTCACTCGCCATGGCCGTCGCCGTCCCGCGCACGCTCG
This sequence comes from Curtobacterium sp. ME12, assembly GCF_903970855.1. Taxonomy (NCBI): domain Bacteria; kingdom Bacillati; phylum Actinomycetota; class Actinomycetes; order Micrococcales; family Microbacteriaceae; genus Curtobacterium; species Curtobacterium sp. ME12. The sequence continues at coordinate 75,110 of NZ_CAJCKD010000011.1, read as the reverse complement.
AGTCCGGCGGTGACTTCCCCGAGCGCGACCTCATCGTCTTCGTCACCGCCGGCGTGGTCATCGTCACGATCGTCGGGCAGGCCCTCGTGCTGCCGGCCGTCCTGCGCCGCGCCGCGCTGCCCGAGGACGAGTCCGTCAGCGAGGAACGTCGCTACGCCGAACGCACCGCGATCGAGGAGGCACTCGATGCGCTCCCCCGTCTCGCACGGTCGACCGGAGCCGATCGTGCCACCGTCGATCGCCTGCGGAAGGAGTACGAGGCGCACCTCGACGTGATCGAGGCCCGCGAAGGGGACGACGACGACCACCCGGCGCTGCAGCGGCACGACAACGCGGTCGCCCTCGAGCTCGCACTCGTCCAGCACAAGGCGAGGACCCTGTTGCGCCTGCGCGACGCCGACGAGATCGACGACCTGGTGCTGCGTCAGGTGCGCGCCGGGTACGACGCGGAAGAGGCGCGGCTGGACGGCATCGAATCGGTGGCCTCACCGCCCTCGTCGTCGTAGGGCGACTCCGGGCACACCTGGTCGAATCGGGCGTACCCGGTCTGTCGTTCTGCCCGCTACGCCCGTTTCCTGTTCCCGTCGCAGCCGTGAGGGGAAGGAACGCTCTCGCTCGGCCGGCCGGTCAGGGCCGCGCGTCGAACCGTCGGCGGTAGCTCGAGGGCGTGCTGCCGAAGGCCACGGCGAAGTTCTGCCGCAGCGTCACCGGGTTGCCGAACCCGCACGCTGCGGCGATCCGGTCGACGGGCAGGTCGGTGGTCTCGAGCAACCGACGGGCCTCGTCCAGACGGCGACTCCGTACCCAGGCCGCCGGGGTGGTGCCGGTCGACACCCTGAAGGCCCGGACGAAGCTGCGGCGGCTCATGTGGGCCGCCGCAGCGAGTCGGTCGACACCGAGCTCCTCGTCCAGGTGCTCGACCGCCCAGGCCGATGCCGTCGCCACCGGGTCGTCGCCCCTGTGCTGCACGACCGGCCGCTCGATGTACTGGGCCTGCCCGCCTTCGCGGTGCGGCGCGACGACCAGGCTCCGCGCGACCCGGTTCGCCGCCTCGGCGCCCAACCGCGTCCGCACGACGTGCAGGCACGCGTCCAGCCCGGAGGCCGTGCCCGCCGAGGTCAGCACGTCCCCGTGATCGACGTAGAGCACGTCGGCGTCCACGGTGACGTCGGGGTGCGCGGCGGCGAGCCGGTCGACCTCGCGCCAGTGCGTGACGGCGCTGCGTCCCGCGAGGAGCCCGGCACCGGCGACCGCGATCGACCCGAGGCACAGACCGACCACGACCGATCCCCGCGCGTGCGCCTCGACGACCGCCCGCTCCGTCGGTGTCGGCAGGCGGGTGCCGTCGTCGGTCCAGGACGGCACCACGACCAGGTCGGCGTCCGCCGCGGCGTCGAGCCCCTGAACCGGGCCGAGCGTCAGCCCCTCGGCAGTCCGGACCGAACCGGGCCGGTCGGAGAAGACGACGGTCTGCCAGTCGGCGAGCCCGAGGCGGGTGACCTCGTCGAACACCATCTGCGGGACCGACAGGTGGAACATCGTGATGCCGTCGAAGGCGTAGATGGCGATCCGCACGCGGGACTCCTCCGGTTTGGCCTGGATCCATCGTACCGGTGCACACGTGCCAATCGCGCCGAGCGCATCGTAGGACGAGGATCGGCGAGTACGCCCACCGACCCAAGGAGCTCCCGTGTCCGATCCCCAGCGCGTCCTCGTCCTCGTCGACATCCAGCTGGAGTACTTCAGCGGTCCGCTCGAGGTCCGGTTCCCGCCCGTCCGCGACGCACTCGCGCAGATCACGACCGCGATCGACGCCGCGACCGCTGCCGGCACGCCGATCGTCGTCGTCCAGCACACCGCCGGCGACGCTGCGCCGGTGTTCAACCCGACGACGGAGGCGTTCGCCCTGCACCCCGAGATCGAGCGACGACGGACGCCCGAGTGGCACCAGGTCACGAAGCAGTTCAGCTCGGTCTTCGCCCACACGGACCTGCTGGCCTGGCTACAGGAGCGGGGGGTCGACACGGTCACCCTGGTCGGCTTCATGACGAACAACTGCATCATCGCCTCGGCCGCCGAGGCGGAGGCGCTCGGCGTCGCGGTCGAGGTGTTGTCCGACGCGACCGGCGCGATCAACATCGCCAACGCCGGCGGGGCCGTGTCCGCCGAGACGGTGCACCGCACGCTGATGGCACTGCTGCAGTCGAACCTCGCCGCCGTCGCACCGACCGCGGAGTGGACATCGGCACTCGCCGCCGGAGTGGCGATCCCCCGTGACGCCCTGCCGGCCTCGGCCACCGCGGGCGCCCAGCGCTTCCCCGCCTGACATCGGTCGAGCACGCCCAGCACGGCGACCGCCACGACGAGCACTGATCCACAGCGGTCAGCCACCTGCGCGAGGCCGAAGCCGGCTGAGTTCCCGATCGCCCTCGGACACCGCTCAGCAGCAGTCGCAGCCGTCGCCCTCGCGCTCCCCCGTCAGGGCCGAGACGGGCTGCTTGCACGAGTCACCGCGCCAGGCTTCGAACCCCTCACGCACGGCGAAGACCACCACGACGAGTCCGGCGAGCGGATCGGCCCACCACCAGCCGAACAGGCTGTTCGCGAGCAGGCCGAGCAGCACCGCCGCCGACAGGTAGCTGCAGATCAGCGTCTGCTTCGAGTCGGCGATCGCCGACGCCGAGCCGAGTTCACGTCCGGTCCGCCGTTCGACCAGGCTCAGGAACGGCATGACCGCCAAGCTCACCGCCGCCAGGACGATGCCGACCGGACTGTGCTCCGGGGACCGGACACCCGTGAAGGTCAGGACGGCATCGACACCGACCACGACGGCGAGCCCGAAGAACGAGACCGCGATCACCTGCAGCGCCGTTCGTTCCCGGGCCTCCGGGTCGCGCCCGGCGAACTGCCATGCGACGGCCGCTGCCGACAGGACCTCGACGATCGAGTCGAGCCCGAAGCCGATCAGCGCGGTGGAGGAGGCAACCGAGCCGGCGGCGATCGCCACGACGGCCTCGATCACGTTGTAGGCGATGGTCGCCGCGACGATCCACCGGATCCGCCGCCGCAGCACCACGACGCGGACGGGCGAGAGCGACAGCGCAGCGGTGGTCACCGCTCGACCGCGCATCCGTCGTCCGCGGTCCGGCCGTCGTCGGCGACGTCCACCGCCAGCACCACGTCGACCAGGGACTCGAGCGCGCGGGTGAGGTTGCGGTCCGCGATCTCGTACCGGGTCCGACGCCCCTCGGGCACGGCGACGACGATCCCGCAGCCGCGCAGGCACGCCAGGTGGTTCGACACGTTCGTCCGCGTCAGCTCGAGTTCCTCGGCGAGCCGCGCCGGGTAGCCGGGTTCGTCGAGCAGCCGGAGCAGGATCCGCGCACGCGTGGGATCGGAGAGGGCCCGCCCGAGACGGTTCAGCACGTCGTGCCGCGAGGCAATGGTCAGCATCTGCTGACCATACCCGTGCCGTGCCCTGGACGCCACCGTTCCGGACGACGCGTGGTGCACCGGACAGCACTCCGGCTCAGACGTCCGAGAACCGCCGCCCGGTCAGCGCGTCGTTCCAACTCGTACGGGCGCCGGGAGCACGCGACTCGTGCACGCCGTCGTGGCCGCGTGGTCGATCGCACCGCGAGCGGTCGAAGACGCTGCGGCAGCGGTGGTCGGACTGGTGGTCGGTTTCGGGGTTGTCGCGCATCGCACCGATGAGACGTGACGACGCAGCGCCTCGTCACGAACCGGCGCGGATCTTCCTGCACCGCGGACGATGGTGAGCAGGAACGGTCGAGTCCCCCTTCAGCACCCGACCGTTCCTGCTCACCAAGCGCCCGCGACGCGAGCGCCCGGCGACGCGAGCGCCCGCGACGCGGACCCCCGCGCCTATCGCTTCAGGTTCGTCAGCTCCTGCAGCACCTCGTCCGAGGTGGTGATGATGCGGGCGTTCGCCTGGAACCCGCGCTGCGCGACGATCAGGTTCGTGAACTCCTGCGACAGGTCGACGTTCGACATCTCGAGCGTCCCCGCCGCGAGCGAACCGACGCCCGCCGAGCCGGGACCGCCGACCGTCGCGCCACCCGAGTTCGCCGTGGCACGGTAGCCCGACGCCCCGGTCTTCTCGAGGCCGGCCGGGTTGGCGAACGTGGCCAGCGCGATGCGGCCGAGGGCGAGCGACGCGCCGTTCGAGAACGTGCCGGTGACGGTGCCGTCCTTCGAGATCGAGTAGCCCTGCAGCGCCCCGGCCTCGCGGCCGTTCTGCGAGCCGATCGCCGCGGTGTTGAGCGAGGCGAACCCGGTCAGGTCGCCCATGTCGACCCGGATGCCCCCGACGGCGAGGGTGCCGCCGGCGGTCAGCTTGCCGTCGGTGCCGAAGGTCAGCGAGGTCGTCGCCGTGGTGCCCTGGCCGTTGCGCCCGGTGACGTCCCAGCCGTCGGCGGTACGCGTGTAGGCGAGCGACATCGTGTGCTTGGCACCCGATGCGTCGTACACGGTGGCCTCGCGCGTGATGGTCTGGCCGACCGCGGTCTCGGACGGCAGGTTGCCGGCGACCGTGGCGGCGGTGGTGCGGACCGCCGGGGCCGCGGCGTCGAGCGGCAGCGTGATGTCGGACAGCTGGCCGTTCTCGTTGACGACGCCGTTGGTGGCCGGGTAGCCCTGCACGATCTTGCCGTCGGCGGTGACCAGGCGGCCGTCCGCGTCGAAGTCGAACGCACCCGCGCGGGTGTAGACGGTGTCGTTGCCCAGGCGGGTGACGAAGAAGCCGTCGCCCGAGATCATCAGGTCGGTGGCCTTGCCGGTGGCCTGCGCCGAGCCCTGGGAGAAGTTCGTGGAGACCCCGGCGACCTGCACGCCCAGGCCGATCTGGGCCGGGTTCGTGCCGCCGATGCCGGTCTGCGGCCCACCGGCACCCTGGGTCATCTGCGACAGGGTGTCCTGGAAGACGGTGGTCGACGACTTGAAGCCGACGGTGTTGACGTTGGCGATGTTGTTGCCGGTGACGTCGAGCATCTGCTGGTGGGAGCGGAGGCCGGAGATCCCGGAGTAGAGCGAGCGGAGCATGGTGCGTCCTTTCGGAGAGGCAGGAAGTGCGAGGAAGTACGAGGAAGGAGGAGCGGGCGTCAGGACGCCGGAGCGGTGGTGGTGATGCCGGAGATCACGTCGAGAGCGACCTCCTTCCCGTTCACGGTGACCGTGGGGACGCTGTTCGCGTACGACACCGCCGAGGCGGTCCCGGTGACGGACTTGCCCGAGTCGGCGTCGGTGTAGCTGACCTGCTTGCCGACGAGGTTCGCTGCGGCGATGCGCATCTGGAGCGAGAAGTTCTCGTTCCCCGTCGTGGTCTGGTTGGTGATCTGCTCCATCATCGCGAGCTGCGTCTGCTGGCCGATCATCTGGTTGGTGTCCATCGGCGACGACGGGTCCTGGTTGCGCAGCTGCGTGACGAGCAGCTTCATGAAGACCTCGGAGTCCATCGTCTGGGACTTCTGGGCGGTGGAGTTCGCGGCGAGGGCCGCGGCCTGCGCGGTCGGGTCCACGCTGCCGGTGATGCCGTCGATGGGCATGGTGCGTTCCTGTTCGTGAGCCGGATCAGGCGAGGACGTCGAGTCCCGCGGTGCGGATGGAGGGCGTGTGGGCGGTGGGCTGCGGACGCGGGGTGACCCGCGCCTCCAGGCCGGGGTCGCCAGGCAGTGCACGCGTACCCGGACGCTCGTCGCGACCCGGCGCGTCCTGCGGCTGGTTCTGCGACGACAGGTCGAGCGTGGTGCTCACACCGGTGCCCGCCGCGTCGCGCCGCAGGTCCGGCAGGACCTGGCGGACGGCCTCGCGGCCGGCGTCCGACGCAGCGAACAGCTCGACGTGCATGCCGTGCGCGGTGACGTGCGCGCGGACCGTGACCGGGCCGAGGCTGTCCGGCACGACCTGCACGGTGACGACGTGCTCGCCGGGGCCGGCCTGTGCGAGCGAGAACACCGGTCGCGCCAGCTGCTGGGCGAGCGGTGCCGGAGTCGGCGTGGTCGTCGCGGCCGGCGCGGTGGTCGGCGTCGTCGACATGACGAACGGCGTCTCGCCACCGCGCGTCGGAGTGACGGCCGGGAGGCCCGGATCACCCGGCGTCGACGCCTGCTGCTCCGTCCCGTGGCCGGCTCGGGAGCCGGGGCCGGCCGCCGGGGCGGCCGTGACGACCGGCGCCTGGCCCGGCGTCACGGTGGCGGTGTCGCCGTCAGCGGTGCGGTCGGCGGCGGGGGCCGCGATGGCGGCAGCGGCCGTCGGGGCGGTGGTCGCCGGGGCGGTCGCGGCTGTGGTCGTCGAGACGGCGGCCGTGGCGGGGGTGCCGCCTGCGACGGTCGTCGCGGCAGCGGCCGGAGACGCGGTGCCAGCGGACGTCACGGCAGGGGTCGCCGCGGCGGTGGTCAGCGGGCCCGCCGTCGCTGCGACAACGGTCTCCCGTGCCCCGCCCGATCCCGGTGCCTGCCGCGGGGCCGACGTGGTGGGGGCGGTGGTCGGCGCCGGGGTCGACGGGACGGGCGTCGAGGTGTCCCCCTCCGGCGACAGCGGAGTCGTGGTCGTGGTCGTTCCGGCGGTCGCCGCTGCGGCCACGACGACGTGTGGGTCGCCGTGGGGCGTGTCGGCAGTGCTCGGGGCCGACTCGTCTCCCGTGTCGTCCGGGAGGGCCGCTGGAGCGACCGGTGCGGCCACGAGTCCGGCTGCGAGCAGCGCCTGCGCATCGACCGACGGGGAACCGGTCGCGGGCACCGTCTGGCCCGACGTCGACGTGGACGTGGAAGTGGGCACCGGAGCAGCCGTGCTCGGCGTCCCGGCCGAAGCGTCCGCCGTGCGGCCGTCGGTGTCGTCCCGGTCGGCGGCGCCGTCGCCGGGACGCCGCTCGGTCGCGGCGGCGGCGGTCAGTGCCGCGCCGAAGGACCCGGCAGCAGCGGGGTCGGACGGTGCACCCCGGGTGGAGCCCGGTGCGGTGGGCAGGGACGGCTGGGTGGCGATGGTCAGGCTCATGCGGCGCTCCCGGACTGCATCATGGACAGCAGCGCGGCGGTCTGCAGGTCGGTCGCGGAGCGCGCTGCCGAGGCGACGGCCGCCGGGGCCGCCTGTGCGGGGACGATCCGGCGGATGGTCGCGATGTCGGCGTCGGAGTACCAGTTGTCGACGATCCGGACGTCCTTGCCGGGGCGCGGCGCGTGCAGCACCTTGCCGTCGCCGACGTAGATGACGACGTGGCCCTCGCCCTTCGGGATGATCAGGTCGCCGGGCTGCGCGTCCTTCAGGGAGCCGACCTCGACGCCCATCTTCGCCTGGTCCGGCACAACCCGGGGCATCGTGACCCCGAGGTCCTTGAAGACCGTCTGCACCAGGCCCGAGCAGTCCATGCCCGCGGTCGTCTCCCCGCCGAACACGTACGGCACGCCGAGGTACTTCTTCGCATCGGCCACCACGTCGGCCCCGGTCGCACCGCTGCCGGTGGCGAGGGTGCCGGCCCCGGCGTCGACCGAGGTCGCGGGGGCACGGGTGCCAGTCGGGCTCGCTGCGGCGGTCGCACCGGCAGCGCTCGCGGCGCCGGTCGTGCCGTCGGCGGTGGCGAGGGCGTCGGCGAAGGCCGAGGACCCTGCGGCGCCGCTGGTGGCCGAGGCGGTCGGGGCAGCCGTGGCCGTCCCGCCACGCAGCGTGTCGATCTGGGACCGGATCTCCGAGATCCGGGAGAGCACCGCTTCGACGCTCATCGGGCACCACCTTCCGTGCGGCGTCGTGCCGCGATCTCGTCGAGGGCGTTCTGTTCGGTTCGGAGTTCCTCGGCCGCCTGCTGCTCGGTGTGCTTGCCCTCGAGCTTCTCGAGGCCGACGGCGGCACGACGGGCGGCGGTGTACTCCTGCTGCGCCCGGTCGGCGTCGGCACGGCGGTTCTGCACCACGGCGTCGAGCTCCTCGAGCATCCCGCGGGTCGCGGCACGGGCTGCGGCGACGGCGCTCAGGGTGGCGGCGTCCTGGATGGGCTGGGCGTCCTCGCTGTCGGCGAGGCTGCGGCGTGCGGCGATCCGGGCGTCGGCCGCGTCGCGGACGCGTTCGTTCGCGGCGGCCAGCGTGGCGGCGGCACGGTCCTGTTCGGTGTGGCGCAGGCGCAGGAGTCCGGCGAGCGGGAAACGGCGGGCCATCACGACACCCCCAGCTGCTGCACCAGGCCACCGAGGCGCTGCCAGGAAGCGTCGGCGGTCGCCCGCTCGTCCATGCCCTGGCGCAGGAACGCGTCGATCGATCCCTGGTGGTCGACGGCCGCGTCCACGAGCGGGTTCGACCCGCGCTGGTACGCACCGACGTCGAGCAGGTCCTGGGCGCCGGCACGGGCGGCCATCACCTTCCGCAGCGCGGTGGCGGCGGCACGCTGCTCGGGTCGGGTGACCTTCGAGGCGACGCGGGACACCGAGCCGAGGGCGTCGACCGACGGGAAGTGTCCGGTGATCGCGAGCGTGCGGTCGAGCACGACGTGGCCGTCCAGGATGCTCCGGGCTGCGTCGGCGATCGGCTCGTTGTGGTCGTCGCCGTCGACCAGCACGGTGTACATGCCGGTGATGCTGCCGACCCGGTCGGTCCCGGCGCGCTCGAGCAGTCCCGCGAGCACCGAGAACGTCGACGGCGGGTAGCCCCGGGTGGCCGGCGGCTCCCCCACCGACAGGCCGATCTCGCGCTGCGCCATCGCGACGCGGGTGAGCGAGTCCATCATGAGCACGACGTCCTGCCCGGCGTCGCGGAACGACTCGGCGATGCGGGTGGCCACGAATGCGGCGCGCAGGCGCATCAGCGCTGGTTCGTCGGAGGTCGACACGACGACGATCGAGCGGGCGAGCCCCTCGGGTCCCAGGTCGTCCTCCAGGAACTCGCGCACCTCACGGCCGCGCTCCCCCACCAGGGCGATGACGTTGACGGCCGCGTCGCTCCCGCGCGCGATCATCGACAGCAGCGAGGACTTGCCCACGCCGGACCCGGCGAACAGGCCCATGCGCTGCCCGCGGCCGACGGTGGTCAGGGTGTCGAGCACGCGGACGCCGAGCTGCATCGGGGTGTCGATGCGGGTCCGGGCCATCGCGCTCGGGGTGTCGTGGTCGAGCGGGACCCGGGTGACCGGTTCGCCGCCGGGGCCCTCGAGCGGGCCGCGGTCGTCGATCGGTCGGCCGAGTCCGTCGAGCACGCGGCCGAACAGACCGGGTCCGGTCGGCACGAGCACCGGACGGCCGGTCGGACGCGCCGGGGTGCCCGCGGTCACGCCGGTCAGGCGGCCGAGCGGCATGCAGCGGACGCCGGAGGCATCGGTGGCGACGACCTCGACCGCGGTCTGTTCGCCGTCCTCGGTGCCGACCGTGACGACCTCGCCGACGCGGGCGTCGAGTCCGGCGATCGTCAGCCCCAGGCCGACGGCGCTCGTGACGACACCGACCCGCTGGGGTGCGGCCCGCAGGAGCGCCTCGTCGAGACCCCGCGGACGGAGCAGCGTGGCGGTCACCGGCCGGCTCCCGACGCGTCGACTCCGAGGGCGGTGCGTGCGCGGTCGAGCGCTGTGGCGATGCGCGCGTCGAGCATGCCGTCCGGCAGGTCGACGACGGCGTCGCCGTCGCGCAGGGCGCCGTCCGCGACGACCGGCACCGGCAGGTCGAGGCCGGCGACGCGCGCGGCGTCCGCCGGGCTCAGCCGGACGGCCACCGGGACCGTGCGGTCCACGGACGCGAGCGCCCGCCGGACGGTGACTTCGGCGCCGGACGCGATCCGGGCCTCCCGGCTGCTCTGTCCGTCCGGACCGTCGGTGACGGTCGCGTCGTGGGCTGGCCTGGAGGCGCGGACCACGTTGCCGACGATCGCCTCGGCCAGGTCGACTGCCGCACTCGCGACGGACGCCTCGGCGTCCGCCAGGACGGGTGCGACCGTGGAGAGCATGGCGTTCGTGGCGGCGTCGAGGACCGCGATCCGGCGTGCGGTGTCGGCCTGCAGGGCGGTGATCCGCGCGGCGTGCTCGGCCTCGAGCCGGGCGCGCAGGGCGTCGGTCTCGGCCTGCGCGGCCCGCAGACCGGCGGTGTAGCCGGCCGCGTGCCCGCGGACGTCCGCGCTCGACGCGCGCTCGCGGCCGGCGGCGTCGGCGAGCACCGGGAAGTCGACGCGGTGCACGAAGGTGTCAGTCAACGAGCTCGTCCTCCTCGGCGCGGTGCACGGTGACGACGCCCTGTGCCTCGAGCTCGCGCACGGACCGGACGACCTCGGCTCGGGCTTCCTCGACCTGCGAGACGCGGACCGGACCCATGGCCTGCAGTTCGTCGTCGAGCAGTTCGCGGTTGCGCTCGGACACGTTCGCGCGGATGGTCTCCACGACCGGTCCGGCTGCGCCCTTCATGGCGGTCGCGAGGATCTTCGAGTCGATGCCGCGCAGCACCTGCTGGATGTCGCGGGACTCGAGCTTCACGATGTCCTCGAAGGTGAGCATGCGGGAGCGGATGTCCTCCGCGAGCTCCGGGTCGCGGGCTTCGAGTCCCTCGAGCACGGCCTTCTCGGTCGCGACGTCCGAGCGGTTGATGATGTCGACCAGGGGCGCGATCCCACCGACGACCTCGACGCTCTCGCGCGGCGACACGACGGCCCCGGCACGCTGGCGCAGCACACCGGCGACGATGCCGACGGCCTCGGGGGTCGCGCTGCCCATGGTCGCGAAGGCCTGGGCGACGTCGGTGCGGACACGCTCGTCGATCCCGGCGAGCACGGCACTGGCCTGACCGGGGCCCAGGTGGGCGAGCACGAGGGCGATCGTCTGCGGCAGCTCGCCCTCGAGCAGGGAGATGACCTGGCCGGGTTCGGCGTCGTCGAGGAAGTCGAACGACTGGCCGGCGAGGTTCGAGGCCAGACGGTCCATCACCCCGGCGGCCCGCTCGGCGCCGAACGACGCCTCGAGCAGCCCGAGGGCGGTCTCCTTGCCGCCGCGCTTCTGCAGCCGGCCGCTCATCGTGATCCGGTGGAACTCGGACAGCGTCTGGTCCACCACGGTGTCCTCGACGCGGCGCATCCGGACGATCTCGGCGGAGATCTCCTCGGCCTCCATCTCGGTGAACTGCTTCATCACCTCGGCGGCGCGGTCGGTCTCCATCTGCATGAGGATGAGCGCGACCTTCTGCGCACCGGTCAGGGCACGGTCGCTCGGTCCGGAACCGCCGCCGGGGCTCGGCATGAGCGCGCTCACACCGGTGCCCGGTCGTCCAGCAGCCCGCGCAGGAGCTCGGCGGTGCGCTTCGGGTCGCGCTCGGCCAGGGCGGAGATGTCCTGACGGCGGCGCTCGGCGGTGATCTCCTCGGTCGTGAGCACCTCGGTGGGGGCGTCGCCGGCGGGCATCGCCGACAGCACGGCGGTCGGGGCGTCACCGGCGCCGAGCGTGGCGCGGTCGTCGACGCCGTCCATCGCGAGGGGCAGCTGGAACGTCTCGCCGGCGAAGGCGTCGAGCTCGCCGAGGTCGACGGCCTCGCGCTCCTGCTTCCGGTTGCGGCGGGCGACGAAGAACATGACCGCGATGACGGCGAGGACGATGCCGATCACGATCCCGGCGGTGCGGATCGACGACCACAGTGCTTCCTGCTGGTCGGCCTTCTGCTGCGCCTCGAGGGCCTTGGCGGCCTGGTCGGAGGCGCTCGTGTCGAAGTCCATCATCGCGACCTTGACCTGGTCGCCACGGTTCTGGTCGACACCCGCGGCGGCCGAGACCAGGTCGTTGATGCTCTGCAGGTTCGCGTTCTGCACGGCGGCGGCCTTCGAGTTCAGCGCGACCGAGATGGTCTGCCGGTCGAGCCCGCCCGAGGGGATCTGCGTGGTCTCGGTGGTGTGGTCGACGGCGTTGTTCTTCGTCGCCGACTCGTTCTTGTACCCGTCGTCGCCGGTGCCGCTCGTCGCGGTGCCGTTCGGGACGGCGATGTTGTCCGGGCCGAGGACCCCCGTCGCGCCGCTCCCTGCGCCCGAGCCCGCGCCGTACTCCTCGGTGGTGCTCGACTCGTTCAGTGCGACCGGGCCCGACGTGGGAGACGTGTAGCTCTCGGACGTCCGGGTGCCGGACTCCTGGTTCATCGTCCCGGAGACCACGACGGTCGCGTTGCCGACGCCGAGCGTGGTGTCGAGCAGGTCCTGGATCTTCTTGCTCGTCGCCGCGTCGTAGTCGGCGGCCTGGTCGGCGCCGCTGCCGGTCGCACCGGTGCCGACCGCGGACAGGGTCTGGCCCTTCGCGTCGACGACCGAGACGTCGGTGGGCTGCATGCCCTCGACCGAGGCGCTCGTCAGGTGCACGATGGCCTGCACCTGGTCGGTGCTCAGCTGCGTGCCGTTCTCGGTCGCGATGAACACCGACGCGGTCGGGTCCTTCTCCTCGGAGACGAACACCGACTTCTCCGGGATCGCGAGCTGCACGGTGGCGGTCTGCACGCCGTCCATCGCACCGATGGTCTTGGCGAGCTCGCCCTCCATCGCGCGCTTGTAGGTGACGTCCTGCTGGAACTCCGAGCTCGTCACGCCCATCTTGTCGAGCAGCGAGTAGCCACCCTCGTTCGACGACGGCAGGCCGTTCGACGCCGCCTTGAGCCGCTCCGAGTACACCTGCGCCTGCGGCACGAGGATCGTCGCACCGCCGTCGGTGAGCTGGAACGGCACGCCGTCGGTCTGCAGCTGGTCCGTGATGGAGCTCGCGTCGGCCGCGGCGAGCCCGGTGAAGAGCGGGGCGTAGGACGCTTTGCCGAGCCAGGACGCGAGGGCGATCCCACCGAGCACGAGCGCCGCGATCGCCAGGATCGCGATGGTGCGCTGGGCGGCGGAGAAGCCCTTCACGTAGGCGCTGAGGCGCGCGAAGACGTTCTTGACGGCGACGGGCATCAGGCCTGCATCCTCATGATCTCGTTGAAGGCGTCGACGCCCTTGTTGCGGACGGCGGAGACGAGCTCGAGCGTGACCTGCGCGCGGGTGGCGGCGATCGTGGCGTCGTGGATGTCGTCGAGGTTGCCGGTCACGGCCTTGAGCGCGAGGGTCTTCGAGTCGCTCTGCAGCGACTGCAGCCCGTCGACGGCGTTGCCGAGGCTCGCGGCGAACCCGCTGCCGTCGGTCGTCGCGCCGGCGGCTGCGGTGGCGTTCGTACTGTCGCTGGACGTCCCCGAGACACTCGTCAGGGCGTTCGTCATCGCGTTGGTGGTCACACCGTTCACGGCGTCGATGGGCATCAGTTCTTCCCGATCTGCAGTGCCGCCTCGTAGGCGGTCTTGGCACGGTCGACCACGGCGGCGTTCGCCTGGTAGCCGCGCTGGGCCATGATGAGGTCCGCCATCTGCGTGCCGAGGTCGATGTCGGGCATGCGGACGTAACCCTCCTCGTTCGCGAGCGGGTTGTCCGGGTCGTAGGTCACACGGCCGGCGGCGCTGCCGAACGCCGCGCCCTTGACGTAGGCGCCGGAGACGCCGTTGCCCTCCTGCACCTCGACGTAGCGCGCCTGGAACGCGGTGTCGTCCATCGACTTCACGGTGTTCGCGTTGGCGATGTTGTCCGAGACGGCGTCGAGCCACTTCCGGTGCACGGTCAGGCCGGTGCTCGCGATGCCGATCGCGTCGAAGGTCGTCACGAGTTCGTCCGCATCGCCGCACGGACGCTGGTGAGCTCGGAGTTCATCGCCTGTGTGGCGAACTGGTACCGCAGCACGGTGTCGATGTTCGACAGCGTCTCCTCGTCGAGGTTGACGTTGTTGCCGTTCGTGTTCGTCGGCTCGAGGCTGCGCGCCATCGTCGGCGTGGTGGCACCGTCGCCGTCCACGATCGACTTCGCCAGGGCGTCCTCGAACTGGACCTTCTCGGCGTGGTAGTTCGTCGTGTTGATGTTCGCGATGTTGTTCGCGATCACCTTCTGGCGCATCGACAGACCGTCGAGTGCGCTCTGCAGCGCGACGCTCGTCACGGAATCGAACACGAAGGATCCCCTCGTCAGGCGTCGTCGGTGCGACGTCGCCGTGCGGTGGTGGCCGATCCCTGGCCGAACTGGTGAGCGATCCGTGCTCGAGTGGCGCTATCGGAGCCCGCCGTCCGCCGCGTTAGGCGTCGCCCCGAACGGGGGGCGGGTGCTGCGGGGCGGAGCACCCGAGATGCGACACAGCACCCGTCGATCGACGGGTGCTCTGTCGCAGAACTGGTGTGGGGGCGCGGGTCAGGCGGAAGCGTCGAGGTACACGGAGCCGCGGGGCTCGCGCGTGGCGTCGACGGCGCGCAGGGCACCGAGGTGCTCCAGCGTCGAGCGGCGGTCCGCCTCGAGCACCGTCATGCGGTCCCGCTGCGCGGCGAGCAGCCGGGAGGCCCGTCCCACCAGGTCACGCGGCAGCGGTCCCAGCCCGGCCGGCTCGGACCACCCGGCCACGGCCGTGGGATCGGCCGCCTGCCCGGCGGCGTCGTGCTCCATGGAGGTGAGGAGGGCCTCCCACGCGGCTCGTCCGTCCGTCTGCTCAGGCGACAGCTCTGCGGACGGCTCAGGCGACACCGAGGGCTCCCCCGGTCGGCTGCTGCGTGGCGGGCGTCGCGGGCAGCGACGCGGCCGCCTCGTGCCACGACTGACGCAGCGGCTCGAGGATCCGGATGCAGTCGCGGGTGGCCTGCACGTCGCGGTGCACGTTCGCCGTGATGAGCGAGGTGGAGGCGTAGTTGTAGACGGCGAGCAGCCCCTCACCGCCGTCCCAGACGTCGATCCGGAGGGTGCTCGAGAGTTCGCCGATGATCGCCTGGGCGTGCAGGAGCTGCTCGCGGGCAGCCTCCCAGTCGGCGGCGACCTGCGCGGCCTCGGCACGGTGCAGGTCGAGCAGCAACCGGTCGTAGAGCATCGTCACGAGCTGCGCCGGCGTCGCCGACAGCACGGCCTCGTTCGTGTACTGAGCGCGACGCTGGTCGGTGACGGTGCGCGGCTGGGCGGCCTGGCGGAAGGCGGCTGCCTGGAAGTCGAAGGTCATGGTCGTTCCCGTCAGCTCGACGTCGAGGCCAGCTGGCTGGCGAGCCAGCTCGACTGCGACTGGAGCTTGCTGAGGCTGGTCTCGAGGGATGAGTAGAGGGTCTGCAGGGCGGCCCGGCGCATCGTCAGCCGGTCGGTCCAGCTGTCGATCTGGGTGTTGAGGTCCTTGGCGACGGCCTGCTGTCCGGTGATGGACGTGGTGACCGAGCCGTCGTACTTGTCCGAGGCGGCGGTGGCCGCGGCGCCGACGTTCGCGGCGACCCCGGAGAGCATCGCCTGGGTGGCCTTCGGGTCGGCGGCGAGTGCCTTCTGGAAGACCTCGGGGTCGAAGGTGAAGCTGCCGTCCTTCGTGATCACGATGCCGATCGTCGACGGCGACTGGCCGTCGACCGGGGCGGACATCGTGCTCGTGAGCCGCTGCACGGCATCGCGGGACGCACCGTCGCCGAGCAGGACGCCGGCCTTCGTCGTCGTGGTGCCGCTCGTCGCGCTGGTCGAGCTCGACACCGCGGTGTTCGTCTTGTAGTAGGCCGCGACCGCGTTCATCGCGTCGACGAGGCCGGAGGCCACGGACTGGGCCTTGGTGGTGTCCTGCGCGACCGTCACCGTGACCGGGTCGGTGGTGGCCTTCGACACGGTGACGTCGAGCCCGGGGACGAGTCCGGTGAAGGTGTTCGTGGCGCTGGTGACCGTCTGCGCGGCGGCGGTGCCGGCCCAGAGGGTGACGCTGGCGTCGGTGGCCGCGGTGACGACGGCGGCACCGGTCTCGCTGAGGACGTTCGTCGCGGTGCCCGCTGCCACGTCGTCGGCGCCGCCCCGGTACACCTGGAAGCCACCGGCCGAGCCGGTCTTGGCGGACGTGAGCTGCAGGCGGTAGAGCTTGGTGCCGTCGGCGTCGGTGCCGGCGGAGACCTTCGTCGCGGTGACGCCCGCACCGGATTTGTTCAGGGCGGACACGGCGTCGTCGAGCGAACCGGACGCCGGTGTCACGGTGGTGGACTTGCCATCCGCGCCGACGATCGTGATCGGCTGCGCACCGGTCGACCACGACGACATCGCGGCCGTCACCCCGACCTGGGCCGAGGCGGTCGAACCGACGGTGAAGCTGATGGAGCCGGCGGTCGCCCCGGACCCGGTGACGGCGGTGACGCTCGGCGCGCTGCTCGTCGCGGCGAAGAGGTCGAGCGACGAGGCCTTCGCGGCGTCCGCGGCCTTGGTGGCGAGGCCCTGGATCAACCCGTTGAGCGTCTGCAGTGACGAGATGAACGAGTTGGTGGTGGTCAGCTTGTTCTTGAGCAGGGTCTGCGGGACCCCCTCGACGCTCATCAGCGAGTTGATGAGGTCGGTCGTCTTGAGACCGCTGACCAGACCGTCGATCGCGAGGCTGGTGCTCGAGGACACGGACGAGGACATCGTCGACACTCCCTGGCGTCGTGGAGGTGGTCAGGACGGCGTGGTTCGCCCTCCGCGCCCGAACGGGCCCGGAGGGCGAACCACGTGATGGCTAGCGCAGGAGCGAGAGCACGCCCTGGGTGCTCTGGTTCGCCTGCGCGAGCATCGAGGTGCCGGCCTGGCTGAGGATGTTGTCGCGCGTGTACTTGACCATCTCCTCCGCCATGTCGACGTCGGTGATGCGCGAGGAGGCAGCGGTGAGGTTCTCCTTGGCCACGTTCGTCACGTTGATGGCGTGGTCGAAGCGGTTCTGGACGGCACCGATGCTCGAACGAGCCGAGGAGACGTACTTGATCTGCTCGTCGATCGCGGTGATGGCGGCCTGAGCGTTCGTCGCCGAGTCGAAGGTGAGCGCGCCGACCGCGGTCGACACGGACTCCACGTTCGACTTCGACAGGTCCACGTCGATCTGGCTCGCCGCGTCGCCGTTCGCGCCGACCTGGAACTTCAGGACGCCTGCGGTGCCGGCGGAGCCGTCGAGCAGGTTGATGCCGTTGAAGTTGGTCGACTCCGAGATGCGGGTGAGCTCCTTGGTGAGCTCGCCGACCTCGGTGGTGATCGCCGCGCGGGAGTCCTCGTTGTTCGAGTCGTTGCCGGCCTGCACTGCCAGGTCGCGCATGCGCTGGAGGATCGAGTGGGTCTCGGTGAGGCCACCTTCAGCGGTCTGCACGACGGAGATGCCGTCCTGCGCGTTGCGGGCGGCGACCGTGAGGCCACCGACCTGGGACTTCAGCCCCTCGGAGATCGACAGACCGGCAGCGTCGTCGGCAGCACGGTTGATGCGGAGACCCGACGAGAGCTTCTCGAGGGACTTCGACAGGTCGTTCTGCGTCGCGTTGAGGTTCCGGTACGTGTTGAGTGCCGAGAGGTTGGTGTTGATGGACATACCCATGGTGGTTTCCTCCGTGAATGTGGGTCGTGCGTCGGCCCGTCCGTGGGCTGACATGGATGACTCTCGACCGGTTGCCGGGAGTCGTTAGGGGATCGGCGGAGAAGTTTCCGCCGACGTCTCAACTCGCCGCGACGGCCGGGCCGGACGCGGCGTCGTGCACGGCACGGGCGACACCGGCGGCGGCGTTCGTGGCGACACGGGCGAGGTAGGCGCTCCGGCGGGCCGCGGTGGTGCGGCTCGCCGGCTCGACGGTCGTGCCGTCGCCGTAGTGGGCGGCGAGTCCGTCGTGCAGCAGGCGCATCGCCTCGGAGCGCTGCTGCGAGACGGCCGAGTGCGTGATGCCGAGCTCGGCGGCGACGTCGGTGACCGAACGGTCGCCGAAGTACACGGCCTCGACGATGAAGCGCATCCGCTCCGGCAGGGCCTCGACCGCGGCGCGGAGGTACCGGCGCTTCTCGGTCTCGAGCAGGTCGTCCCCGGGCAGCGGCAGGTCCGCGGCCACGAGGTCGTGGACGGTCTCGTCGAGCGGCGCGACGGTCCGGGCGGCGTCGCTCATCGCGTCCACGGCGGTCTGCTTGTCGACACCCATGGCGTCCGCGATCTCCTGCGCACCGACGCTCCGGCCGAGGCGTGCGGACAGCGCCTCCTGCGTGGCCAGGGTCTCGCGGATCCGCTTCCGGGTGCCACGGGACGCCCAGTCGGCCGAGCGCATGTCGTCGGCCAGCGCACCGGTGATCCGGGTGCGGGCGTAGGCGCCGAACGGCACGCCGAGGGTGGGATCGAAGGCCTCGGCCGCTGCGACGAGTGCGAGCGAGCCGACGGCGGCGAGGTCGTCGCGGTCCAGGTGCGTCGCCCGGGAGCGGACGTCGGCCACGATGTAGCCCACGAGCGGGAGGTGCTCCACGATCATCGCGTTGCGTTCGGTGCGGTCCATGCTGTTCCCCTGGTCGACCTGACGTGTGTCGGCTCACCCGTCCGTGGGCGCGACGGACGCCGGCCTCGGATGGCCGGTACGTACGCCGAAGAGCCGCTCGGGTCCCTCCGAGCGGTGCACGCCGCATCGTTGTCGAGCGGTTCCGGGTGTCCCCCGGGGTGCGTTCCGAATGTATCGGCTGGCAATGCGCTGTACGGGGGTGGATCAGTCCCCAGTGCGGGGGTGTTCCCGGTGTTTCGCGGTCGGCATTTGTGGGGACTCCGGGAAGAGAACGGTCGTTCTCGTCCCCCAACTGGGGCCGTCGGGGCATGCGCGGGCCGATGTCCGGTCCACGCACTCCCCGGCGGGGCTTACGGCCCGTGCAGGGACGTCGATAGATCCCGGTGTCCGCAGGATGACGGACCGGGGACCACCCCCGACGAACCACCACCCGGGAGGAGCTGATGAGCGTGAACGACCTGTCCGCCGTGCTCTGGCGCGAACGCGAGCTGCTCGAACTGCTGACCTTCAAGCTCGAGGAGGAGCAGCTGCTGCTCACCGCGGGCCGCTCCCGCTGGGTGTCGCACGCCAGCCGCGAGGTCGAGCAGGTCCTCGACCGGCTCCGCAGCACCGGCCTCGAGCGTGCCGCGCAGAGCGCCGAGGTCGCCGAGGAGTGGGGCGTCCCCGCCGACGCTCCCCTGCGCGACGTCGTCGCCGCTGCACCGAACGGGCCGTGGGGCGAGATCCTGTCGTCGCACCTCACCGCGATGGTCGAACTGACCACTCAGATCGGCGCCCTGCGCGACGAGAACGACCGGTTCCTGCGTGCCGCCGCCCAGGCCACCGAGGAGACCCTGGCGGGGACCGTCACCGGCGCCGCCACCTACGACGCCAGTGGCACGTCCGGCGCGGGCCAGGACGGCGCACGCCTGTTCGAGGGGACGCTGTAGCACCGTGGTCAGCACCTTCGGATCCCTCGCGACCGCGTACTCCGGCCTCGCCGCGGCCCGTGCCGGCATCGACGTCACCGGCCAGAACATCGCGAACGCCGGCACCGCCGGCTACACGCGACAGCGCGTCACGCAGAACTCGATCCCCGCGACCCAGACCGGGTTCATGCGGGGCACCGCGGCCCTCGCCGGCCAGGGCGTCTCGGTCGACGGCATCGCCCGCCTGGCATCGCTGACCCTCGACGCCGGCGTCCGCGTCGCCGCCGGTTCGTCGGCCTACGCCGATGCCCGTGCCACGGCGCTCTCCGCCCTCGAGACCGGGTTGCACGAGCCCGGCAAGGACGGCCTGAGCGCCAAGCTCGACGCGTTCTGGTCGTCCTGGAGCGAACTCGCCAGCCACCCCGACGACCCGGGTGCCGCCAGTGCCGTGCTCGGGGCCGCCGGCACCGTCGTCGCCGCCCTGGCCGCCGGTTCGAAGGCCGTCGACGCGCAGTGGTCCTCGGTGCGCGGCACCCTGACCGGACAGGTCGCGCAGCTGAACGGCGCCGCGGAGCAGGTCGCCGACCTGAACGGCCGGATCCGCACCGCGCTCGCCTCGGGCGGCAACGCGAACGAGCTGCTCGACCAGCGTGACCAGCTCACGCAGCAGATCGCCACGCTCGCCGGCGGCACCACCCGGACGAACGCCGACGGCACCGTCGACGTGCTCCTCGGCGGCAACCCGATCGTGCAGGGCACCGACGCCCGCTCGGTCGCCCTCGGTGGCGGCGAGCGTCTGGCCGACGGCACAGCGGTCACCCTGACCTGGACCACCGGTACGGCCGGGGCGGTCGGGCTGAGCGGCGGGTCGATCGGTGGAGCACTCGCGGTCCTCGCACCCGCGTCCGGCACCGGTACCGGCGGCGCACTCGCCGAGGCCGCCGCGTCCTACGACGCCGTGGCCACGCGACTCGCCACCACCGTGAACGCCCTGCACGCCGCCGGGACCACCCCGGCCGGCACCACCGGCGCACCCTTCTTCTCCGTGGCGGCCGGAGTCCCCGCCGCCCAGGCACTCGGCGTCGTCCCCACGGACGCCAGCGGGCTGGCCACGCGGAACGCGGCGGGGGAACTCGACGACTCGTTCGCCGACGCGCTCGCACGACTCGGGGCGTCGTCGGACGGTGCCGACCAGGTCTGGGCGACGTTCGTGGCGGGGGTGGGCACCGCCTCCAGGTCGGCGACGTCGGAATCGACGATGACCGGGCTCGCGCTCACCAACGCGCGCAACCAGCAGCAGTCGAGCGCGGGCGTCGACCTCGACGAGGAGAACGTCAACCTGCTGAGCTACCAGCACGCGTACCAGGGCGCGGCGCGCGTCCTGACGGCGGTCGACGAGATGCTCGACACCATCATCAACCGCGTCGGACTCGTCGGGAGGGGCTGATCGTGATCACCCGTGTGACCACCCAGATGTCGATGGCGGCCGCCTCGGCCCGGCTGCAGGCCGGTGCCGCGCGGGTCGCCGAGCTCACCGACCAGGCCACGACGCTGCGTGCGATCCAGAAGCCCTCGGACGACCCGGTCGGCACCGCGTCGTCGATGCAGGTGCGCAAGGAGCAGGCCGCAGCCGCCCAGTACTCGCGGAACGCGAACGACGCCGCGGCGTGGCTCGCGACCACGGACAGCGCGCTGTCCGGCGTGTACTCGGTGCTCAACAACGTCCGCGACCTCACGGTGCAGGCCGCGAACTCGGGCACCATGAGCGACACCGACCGCGACGCGTTCATCACGCAGTTCCGGTCGCTCAAGGCCGACCTCGAGGCACATGCCAACACCACCTACGGCACCCGTTCGGTGTTCGCGGGATCGTCGACCGCCGCTGTCGCCTACGACCCCGCGACGGGTTGGGCGGCATCGGGCACCGACGTGTCCCGTCGGGTCGGCGACGGCACCACGGTGCGGGTCGACACCGCCGGCACCGCGGTCTTCGGGTCCGGCGACGACTCGGTGTTCGGCATGATCGACTCCATCGTCAGTGACCTGCAGAACGGGGTGAACGTGAACGCTCGCATCGGGGACGTCGACACGGCGCTCGGGACCGTCCGCGGCGCCCAGGCCGACGTCGGCGTCCGGCACGCCGCCGCACTCGCGGCGCAGGACTCGCTGAAGTCCGCGACCGTCTCGCTCGAGAGCCGCCGTGCGGGCATCGAGGACGTGGACCTCGCGAAGGCCGTCCTCGACCTGCAGGTGCAGCAGACCAACTACCAGGCAGCCCTCGCCGTCACCGCGAAGGTCCTGCAGCCGACCCTGATGGACTACCTCCGATGAGCATCTCCCTGACCTTCGCCGTCCCGCCGTTCGGGCTCGCCCCCGCCGCGGCCTTCGAGCTGTCGCCGGTCGACGGTGCCGAGGGGCTGTTCACGCTCGTCGGCGACGACGCACGGCTGTTCCTGCTCGACGCCGCGGTGCACCTGCCGACGTACGCGCCGGAACTCACCGACGAGCAGGCCGCCGGGCTCGAGCTGACCGACCCCGCCGACGCGATGCTGCTCGTCGTCGCGAACCCCGGCGCGTCCGGCACCACGGTGAACCTGCTCGCGCCGATCGTCGTGAACGCCCGGACGGCCGTGGGCGCGCAGGTCATCCTCGAGGAGCAGGACCTGCCGCTGCGGGCGGAGCTCGCGCGGGTGTAGCCGCGGCGGTGCGCGGCGCGGCTTCGCACGCGTTCTGCGACATTCCACCAGTCGTTCGACGCGTGGATCGTCGGAAGATGTGCACGCAGATGGTGCGCGTGCATGTGACGACAAGACACGAGTCGTTCGACGCGTGGATCGTCGCAAGATGCACGCGCATTGCAGCTGATCAGTCCTGCACAGGTCATCGTCGCCGGCCGGCCCTCCACAGATCCGGCGATGACGAGCGCTGGGCCACGAGGCTCGGCGAGCCTGGTGCCATGTCCAGAGCGAACGACGTCGAACTGATCCGCACGACGGGTGCGACCTCCGCCGAACGCCGTGCACTCGAGCGCGATGTCCGCCGCGGACGGTACGAACGCCTCCGCCCCGGCGTCCTCGTCCGCCCGGACGCACTCGACGGGATGCATCCCGGCGAGCAGCACCACGTGCTCGTCCGAGCCTCGGCGCACCGACTCCGAGCAACCGATGTCGTCTCACACCAGTCTGCGTGCGCAGTCCTCGGACTCCCGCTGATCGGGACAACACCACCCAAGGTGCACCTCGCCGATCCGACCACGACGCACACCCGCGTCACGGCGTGGTTCGTCCGGCACGGTGCACAGGGGCGGCCACCCGGAGTCCTCGTCGATCAGCAGGCGACACCCGTGACGACGGCCGCGAGGACCGCCATCGACGTCGCTGCGACGCGCTCCTTGCTCGAAGCACTCCCCGTCGTCGATGCCGTGCTCTCCCGTGGGCTCGCCGACCGTGCGGCGCTGGACGCGGAACACGCGTCGCTGGCCTCGGCCCGGACCAAAACGGGGATCGCGGTGGGGATGGGGTCGGCGCTGTCGGGGTCACCAGCGGAGTCGGTGTGCCGCGTGCGCTTCCGGGAACTCGGGGTGCCGGAACCGGTGCAGCAGCACGTGTTCGCCCGGGCCGGATCGGTCACGGCGATCGTGGACTTCTGGTTCCCCGACCAGGGCGTCGTGGTCGAGGTCGACGGCCGCGCGAAGTACGAGGACCCCGCGCTGCTCGACGGGCGATCCACCTCCGACGCGCACTGGCGCGAGAAACGTCGTGAGGACTTCATCCGGTCGTTCCCCGAGGTCCGGGCGGTCGTGCGGCTCTCGTGGGCGGACCTGATGCAGCCCGACCGGGTGCGGGCTGCCCTCCGGCGCGCGGGCGTCCCGTGCTGAGGGTGCGTGCCCGACGATCAGCTCGGGCGGTGTGGCGCATCCGGGCGGTGCGGCGCATCCGGGTGGTACCTGCGCTGACGCTCGACCGTCGGCCGAGCGGACGATCCCCCGGTGTCGACCGCCCCGGTGTCCACCACCCCACCGACCACCACCTCGCCGACTCCCACGCGCACGCCGCGGATCGGCCCGGTGCCCTTGACCACGCCGCCGCGGTGGTCCGGGTCGGGTTCGCGGTGGTCGCCGCCCTCCTCGAGCTCGACGTCCCGCACGGACACCGGACCGAGCACCTGCGCCGCCGCGCCGATGCGAGCCGGCCCCTCGACGAGACACCCGGCGGTCAGGCGAGCCCGACCACCGACCACGACGTCGGACCCGTCCGCGACGATGGTCACCGGTCCCGGACCGAGTTCGGCTCCCTCGCCGATGTGCACGGCCGCCGCCGACGCGACGACGGTCACGGATCCGGGGCCCAGGCGTGCCCCGGATGCCACCGTGATCGCCCCACCGTGCCGGGTCTCGAGCGTCGTGGACGGGTACAGCACCACGCCGGGCAGGACCGACACGCCCACTCCGACCAGGACGGACGCCGGGTCGAGCACCCGGACCGCGGGCGCGAGGGCGGTGACCTCTGCGACGGGCAGGAACCCGGCTGCACGACGGGCATCGTCGAGGGCTGGCTGCGCGGGGTCGGTGTCCATCCAGCGACCCTCTCACGTGCGCGGCGTACGGTGAAGCCATGGCCCGAGCCCCGAAGGACCAGTCGATCGTGCCCCTGCCGACCGCACCGGTCTCCCCCTCCCCGTCCGACTCCCGTACGCAGCAGGTCCAGCCCACCGGCTGGGCGAAGTGGCTCGACCGGGTCATCAGCGTGCAGCGCCCCGTCGTGGTCGCGCACGTCAACGCGATCCGTCGTCGCAAGCCCGACGCGACCCCCGCCGAGGTGATCCAGATCCTCGAGCGGCAGTACCTGGCCGCGGTCACCACCGGTGGCGCCGCGGTCGGTGCGAGTGCGGTGATCCCCGGCGTCGGGATGGCCGCCGCGCTCGGCCTGAGCGGTGCCGAGACGGTCGGGTTCCTCGAGACCACCGCGCTGTTCGCACAGTCGGTGACCGAGGTGCACGGCATCGCGCTGGACGACCCGGAGCGCGCCCGCACACTCGTGATGGCGATGATCCTCGGCGCGCCGGGCACGCAGCTCATCAACCAGCTCGCCGGACAGGCAGCCGGCGGTCAGGCCCGGACGGCGTTCTGGGGGGAGATGGTGACGTCCTCGCTCCCGAAGCAGGTGGTCAACGGCATCGGCGGACAGGTCCGTGACCAGTTCATCAAGCGATTCGCCGTCCGGCAGGGCGGTTCCGTCCTCGGACGGGCACTGCCGTTCGGCATCGGCGCGGCCGTCGGCGGCCTGGGGAACCACGCACTCGGGCGCAAGGTGATCCAGGCGTCGCGGACCGGGTTCGGTATGCCGCCGGCGGAGTTCCCGATCGTGCTGACCATGACCCCCGCGCCGGAGAAGACCCGCCGCGCCCTGCTGTGGAAGCGCGGCGCGGGCGGGGACCAGGACCTCTGGACCGAGCCGGGCCAGGACGACGCCCGCTCGAAGCGTTAGCCGAGACGACCGAGAGGGGCCCGGGCACCGATGCTGAGCAGCCGAGCCCGGGCCGATCGTGCAACGGTGCTTAGAAGGACCGCACCGGCGTCGTCACGACCTGGCCGGCGTGGGCGAACCCGCCACCGAACCCGAACAGCAGCGCAGGCACCCCCTCCGGCAGGTCACCACGCTCCCACGCCTTCGACAGCCCGAGCGGCACACTCGCCGCCGAGGTGTTCCCGGACTCGACGACGTCGCGGATGACGAACTTCGACTCCCCGCCGAGCGCGGTGACGAGCGGCTCGATGATCCGCAGGTTCGCCTGGTGGAACGCGAACACCTCGATGTCGTCCATCGAGAGCCCGGCGGCCTCGACGACCTTGCGGGCGTGCCCCTCGGCCTCGGTGATCGCCCACCGGTAGATCGAACGCCCCTCCTGGTTGAAGCGCCCCGGCGACCCCTCCACACGGACGGCGTCGAGCAGGTGCGGCACGCTCCCCCACGACACCGGGCCGATCTCCGGCGTCTCGGCGACCCCGAGCACGGCGGCACCGGCCCCGTCGCCGACGAGCACGCACGTCGACCGGTCGGTCCAGTCGTCGATCCCGGACAGCACCTCCGACCCGATGACGAGGGCGACGTCGGCCGAACCGGTGCGGATGGACTGGTCGGCGAGCCCGAGCGCGTACTCGAACCCACTGCACGCGGTGTTGATGTCGATCGGCGCCGGACCGTTCGTCATGCCCAGCGCGGCGGCCACCCGACCTGCCGTGTACGGTGCGCGGTCCTGGTGGGTCGTGGAGGCGACGATGACGAGTCCGACGGCCGAGGGTGACACCCCGGCGTCGGCGAGGGCACGGCGTCCGGCCTCGACGGCCATCGACGTGACGGTGTCGTCGGGCCCGGCGATCCGACGGGTCTGGATGCCGGTCCGTGTGCGGATCCACTCGTCGTTCGTGTCGACCATCGTCGAGAGCTCGTCGTTGGTCAGGACGCGTTCGGGCTGGTGGTGACCGAACCCGAGGATCCGGCTGCCGCGGAGTGCTGGGATGTTCATCGTCGGCACGTTACCCCCTCACGCCACCGCCGCATGCCGACCCGGGAATGGACGGGCCTCACCCGCCGTCACTTCCGCGCAGCAGCGGTCGCTCGGTCGTTCGCCCTGCCGATCGCCTCGACCAGCTCGTCCTTCGTCATCTTCGAGCGGCCGCTGACGTCGAGCCGCTTCGCGACGTCCAGCAGGTGCGCCTTCGAGGCGTTCGCGTCGACACCGCCCTCGGTCTTCCCGGAACCGCGGGAGCCGGCAGCACCGGAATCGGAGGGCCCGGAGGACTCCTTCTCCTCCCAGTGGTCACCGACCTTCTCGTACTCGTGCTTGACGGCGGCGAACGCCGTGCGGTGCGCCCGCTCGCCCGGGCCGTACGTCTCGTTCGCCGAGTCCAGGGTCTTCTCGAAGATCTCCTGCGCGTGCTCCGGGGACCGCTGCAGGGTGCTGGGGATCTCGTCCTTGGCTGGCATGGCTGCTCCTCTCGAGTGGTCCCCCCTGACTACTCCGACCAGCACAACGAGCACCAAGCACGGACGAGCACGGGCACCGAGCACGGAGCACCGAGCACCGAGCACGGAGCACCGAGCACCGAGCACCGGGCACCGGCCACCAGCCACCAGCCACCAGCCACCAGCCGCCGACCGGTACTCCCAGGGCCTGGCGCCACCAGCGCGTCACGAGTAGACCCGTCTCATGGACTACACACACCTCGGTCGCACCGGTCTGTCCGTCTCCCGCGCCGTGCTCGGCACGATGAACTTCGGCCCGGAGACCAGCGAAGACGACTCGCACGCGATCATGGACCGGGCCCACGAGCTCGGCGTCAACTTCTTCGACACCGCCAACGGCTACGGCGGCTCGGTGGGCAAGGGTGCCACCGAGGAGATCATCGGACGGTGGTTCGCCAAGGGTGGCGGTCGCCGCGAGAAGACGGTCCTCGCCACGAAGGTCTACGGCGACATGACCGACTGGCCGAACGGCGGCAAGCTCAGCGCCCTGAACATCCGGCAGTCGCTCGACGCGAGCCTGCAGCGGCTGCAGACCGACCACATCGACCTGTACCAGTTCCACCACGTCGACCGTGCGACGCCGTGGGACGAGATCTGGCAGGCGATCGACGTCGCCGTCCAGCAGGGCAAGGTCCTGTACGTCGGCTCGTCGAACTTCGCCGGGTGGCACATCGCCCAGGCGCAGGAGGCCGCGAAGCGCCGGGACACCTTCGGCCTGGTCAGCGAGCAGTCGATCTACAACCTCGTGGTCCGCGACGTCGAGCGCGAGGTCCTGCCGGCCGCGCGTGCGTACGGCCTCGGCGTGATCCCCTGGTCGCCGCTGCAGGGCGGTCTGCTCGGCGGCGTCATCGAGAAGACCGAGAACGGCTCGCGTCGCCTGTCCGGCCGCAGCGCCGAGTACGTGGACGCCCACCGCGACCAGCTGCAGTCCTACGAGTCGTTCGCGAAGGAGCTCGGCCACACGCCGGGCGAGCTGGCCCTCGCCTGGCTGCTGCACCAGCCCGGCGTCACCGCGCCGATCACCGGCCCCCGCACGATGGAGCAGTGGGAGTCCGCGGTCCGTGCCGTCGACATCCGCCTCGACCAGCGTGCGCTGGACCGTCTCGACGAGATCTTCCCGGGGCACCAGACGTCACCGGAGGACTACGCCTGGTGACGGGACCGGCGGGACCACCGGAACCGACGGGACCGACGGGACCGACGGGTCGCTGACGCGACCAGCTGCCTGGAGGCGCGGTGCGGGTCCGACCCGCACCGCGCCTCCAGTCCGTGGTCACGACCAGGACGCGACCAGCGAGACGACGACGGGCCCCGCGCTGCTGTGTGCGCGGGGCCCGTCGTCGTGCGGGTGGTGCCTGGTGTCTAGCGGACGCTGACCGGGCTGTCGTCGGTCTGCTCGTAGAGGACGTAGCCCTCTTCGCCGTGGACGGCGGTGTCGATGCCGGCGACCTCGTCCTCGGTCTTGACGCGGAAGCCCATCGTCTTCTCGATCACGAACCCGATGACCAGGGCGAGCACGAACGAGTAGACGCCGACGGCGAGGGCCGCTGCGGCCTGCTTGCCGAGCTGCTCGAACGAGCCGGAGTAGATCAGGCCGGTGTCGTTGGCGAAGAAGCCGAGGAACAGCGTGCCGAAGATGCCGCCGACCAGGTGGACGCCGACCACGTCGAGCGAGTCGTCGAAGCCCAGGCGGTACTTCCAGTCGATGGCGAAGCAGCAGACGATGCCGGCGAGGAAGCCGAGCAGGATGCCCCAGCCCGGGGTCAGCGCGGCACAGGCCGGGGTGATCGCGACGAGGCCGGTGACGGCGCCCGATGCGGCACCGACCGAGGTGGCCTTGCCGTCCTTGAGCTTCTCGATGAGCAGCCAACCGAGGATGGCGGCGGCCGGGGCGGCGAGGGTGTTCACCCAGGCGATCGCGGCGATGCCGTCAGCGGCGCCCTCGGAACCGGCGTTGAAGCCGAACCAGCCGAACCACAGGATGGCGGCACCGAGCAGGACGAACGGCGGGTTGTGCGGCTTGTGCGCACCCTTGGCGAAGCCGACGCGCTTGCCGAGCACGATCGCCAGGGCGAGACCCGCGGCACCGGCGTTGATGTGCACCGCGGTGCCACCGGCGAAGTCGATGACGCCCCACGTGGCGGCCCAACCCGAGGTCAGGTTGAAGACCCACGAGGCGACCGGGAAGTAGACGACCGTGACCCAGACGCCGGCGAAGACCATCCACGCGCCGAACTTGGCGCGGTCGGCGATGGCGCCGGAGATGAGCGCGACGGTGATGATCGCGAACGTCGCCTGGAACCCGACGAAGGCCATCGACGGGTACGCCGCCTGGATGTCCGAGGACTGTGCTTCCTCGAAGGCCTGGCCGAGGCCGATCTGGTTCCAGTCGATGCTGAAGAACCCGACCACGCCGGAGACCGCGGTGCCGTCGCCGTGGTTGGCGAAGGCGATCGCGTAGCCGTAGACCACCCAGAGCACGCTCACGAGCGCGATCGCACCGAACGACATCATCATCATGGAGATGACGGACTTGGCCTTCACCAGACCGCCGTAGAAGAAGGCCAGGCCGGGTGTCATGAACAACACCAGCGCAGCCATCACCAACACGAACGTCGTGTTGCCCTGATCAAGCATCTGCTCACCTCTCGATTGCACGAGCGGCTCTTGGACCGCCTCGGGTGTCACAGAGTCTGGCGAGGCGAGGTTTCACGAGGGAGCACGAACTGTTTCGCGGATGTAACGCGACCGCGCCGTTTGTAAACGTCGTGTTTCCGCCGGCCCGATGTCCCCTGCGCGAGGGGCAGGAGACCGCCGTGGACAGATCGGTCTGACGGCGAAGGAGGCTCAGGCCCGGGTGAGCGCCACCACGCGGGACGCCGCGCGCAGGTACTTCTTGCGGTAGCCGCCCTCGAGCATCGCGTCGGGGTACACCTGGTCGAGCGGGGTCCCCGAGGCGACGATCCGCACCTGTGCGTCGTACAGGCGGTCCACCAGTGCGACCCAACGCAGCGCGTCGGTCTGGTCGGTGAACGCCCGGACGTCGGTGAGCCCGACGGCGTCGAGGTCCTCGACCAGGGCGACGTACTTCGACGGGTGCACGGAACCCAGGTGGGCGACCACCGCACCGAAGTCGTCGAGCGTCACAGTGCCGGGCGGCAGCGCGGCGGGCACGTCGGACACCACCTGCGCCGACTCGTCCACGGCCCGTCGGCGGTAGTCCAGGCCGTCGATGCGCATGGTGTCGAAGCGGTCCGACATGGCCTGGATCTCGCGCAGGAAGTCCTGCGCGGCGAAGCGACCCTCGCCCAGGGCGCCCGGGGGCGTGTTCGACGTGGCGGCGAAGCGCGTGCCGGTCTCGGTCAGCTCCTTGATGAGCCGGGTCATCACCATCGTGTCGCCCGGGTCGTCGAGCTCGAACTCGTCGATGCACACCAGTGCGGTGCCGCGGAGCAGGTCGACCGTGCCCTGGAACCCCAGGGCCCCCACGAGCGCGGTGTACTCGATGAAGGTGCCGAACGTCTTCCGGCCGGTGGCCGCGTGGTAGGCGGCTGCGAGCAGGTGGGTCTTGCCGACACCGAACCCGCCGTCCAGGTACACGCCGGACTTCGCCGCGGGTTCCGCCGACTGCTTCCGGCGCCCGAACAGCCCGCGCCGCGGGGCGTCCGCGGGACCGGCGGCCACGAACGCGGCGACGGCATCGCGGACCGAGGCCTGCGAGTCGTAGTCCGGGTCCGGCCGGTACGAGTCGAACGACGCGTCCGTGAACTGCGGCGGGGGCACGAGCGCCGCAGCCATCTGCTGCGGGGTCACCTGGGGATCACGGTCGACGAGGTGAGCGGGCAATCGGGGAACCCTTCCGGGAAGCATGTCGTGGGGTGTCACGTTGCGGCAGGGGAACGGTACGTCCGCGTACCGTTGCCCACAGGCACCGACGCCCGATCCTAGTCCGGCGCCGGCAGCTCGCACCGGGCACCACGCTCGCCCCGCACCACGCTCCCCCGCACCCCTGGAGGTACCCCCGATGACCGCACCGGTCGACCCGTCCGAGAAGTTCGCCGCCTACGCGCACCCGGAGCGCCTCGTCTCCACCGGTTGGCTGCAGGAGCAACTCGACGCCGGTGCCGGCGCGCCCGACCTGGTGGTCGTCGAGTCCGACGAGGACGTCCTGCTCTACGAGACGGGGCACATCCCGGGAGCCGTGAAGATCGACTGGCACACCGACCTCAACGATCCGGTGCAGCGCGACTACATCGACGGCGCCGCGTTCGCCGAGCTCCTCGGCGGCAAGGGCATCGGCCGCGACACCACCGTCGTGATCTACGGCGACAAGAACAACTGGTGGGCCGCGTACGCACTCTGGGTGTTCACCCTGTTCGGCCACGAGGACGTCCGCCTGCTCGACGGCGGCCGTGCCAAGTGGATCGCCGAGGACCGCGCCCTGACCACCGACGAGACCCCGGTCACACCCGTCGACTACCCCGTCGTCGAGCGCCACGACGAGCCCGTCCGCGCCTTCAAGGACGACGTCCTCGCGCACCTCGGCAAGCCGCTCATCGACGTCCGCAGCGCCCCGGAGTACAGCGGGGAGCGCACGACGGCACCCGACTACCCGGAAGAGGGCGCGCTGCGCGGCGGCCACGTCCCCACGGCCGTGAACATCCCCTGGGCGACGGCCGCAGCCGCCGACGACACGTTCAAGTCGCGGGACGAGCTCGACGCCGTCTACCGCGACGGCGCCGGCATCGGTGACGCCGACGAGGTCATCGCCTACTGCCGCATCGGTGAGCGCTCGAGCCACACCTGGTTCGTCCTGCAGCACCTGCTCGGCTACGACAACGTCCGCAACTACGACGGCTCGTGGACCGAGTGGGGCAGCGCCGTCCGCGTCCCCATCGTGCAGGGATCCGAGCCGGGTACTGTTCCGAACCGATGAACGCCAGCACCGACGCACCACTCCCCGCCACCCTCGCCGAGATCCGCGACGACTTCCTCGCCCTCGGGCAGAAGGACCGCCTGCAGCTCCTGCTCGAGTTCTCGAACGAGCTACCCGCGCTGCCCGAACGCCTGCAGGGGCACGAGGACGAGCTCGAACGCGTCGAGGAGTGCCAGTCCCCCGTGTTCATCACGGTGACGGTGGGTGAGGACGGCGACGCTCCGGACGTCGTCCGCATGCACGCCACCGCCCCGCGCGAGGCGCCGACCACGCGCGGCTTCGCCTCGATCCTGGCGCAGGGGCTGTCCGGCCTGACGGTCGAGCAGGTGCTCGCCGTCCCGACGGACTACCCGTTGACCATCGGCCTGTCCGAAGCGGTCAGCCCGCTGCGGATCCGCGGCATGGTGGGCATGCTCGGTCGCGTGCAGCGGCAGGTGCAGGCGGCGGTCGCGTAGACGCGACCCGGTGACGGACGGGAGGCCCGTGGCGACACCGCCACGGGCCTCCCGTCCGTCACGCCGTCGGCACGCAGGCCGTCCTCTGGCACCTCACGCTCGCGCCGTGACAGGATGAGGCCGTCAACATCTGGGGGGAATGACGATGGCGAAGATCCACGGGAACGATCCGACCGGCTACTCGTACAGCGCGGCGGATGCACTCAAGTCGGCGTCGACGGCGCTCGCGTCGGCGATCGGGGGACAGTCCGGCTCACGGTCGTCGTCCGTGACGACGGCGGGCGCGGAGTTCCGGGGGTACTTCTCCGAGGTCTTCGCGGACAACGCCGACATCGCCTCGCGGAGTGCGACGAAGCTCGTCGAGTCGCTGCAGAGCCTGTCCGGCTTCGTGCAGGAGCTCCGCGACGCCGCGAAGGACGAGGACGACCGGCGGAAGCGGGCGAAGGAGTGGGAAGCCCGCAAGCGTGAGCGCGAGGAGAACTTCTTCGTCGGCGCCGGGCACGAGATCTCGACGTGGTTCGGCGGCGGGGACGACCCGAAGCCGCCGGAGCCCGAGCCGGAGCCGCGACTGCAGGCGGACGAGGTCAGCGTGAAGGGCCGCGAGATCCCCGCAGGCGGTGGAGCCAGCGGTGGGACGTCGTCGGCCGCCCCCGCAGACCTCCGCTCCTTCGAGGCGACCACCCGCACGCTCGACGCCGACCTGTCGGGTGCCGTCTCCACGTTCCGCAACGCCCTGGCCGACTACGAGGCCGAGTGCAACCCCTGCTGGGGCACGCTGAACGCCCAGTCGCTGCTGACCGCCGTCAACGACTGGCTCACCGCGAACGGGCAGGACGCCGACTGGGCGGGCACCGTCGCCGCGCAGTTCGAGGCCGCCGGTGGTGGTGCCGGGCCTGCGACGCTGTCGGACGCGGCGATCGCGGCGGCCCTGTCCGCGGCGGGGATCGACGCCGGACGTGACGACTTCACCATCGGACCGTTCTCGGCGATGGGGACGCCCCCGACCAACGGGTTCGCCGACGACCCGGTCAACACGGCCACCGGCAACTTCCTCGAGCCCGAGACCGACCTGTCGTTCGCTGGGCGGGCCGCGTCGCTCCGGCTCACGCGCATGTACAACTCGCTCGACGGCCGCTCCGGGGTGTTCGGGCTCGGGTGGTCCTCGATCCTCGACACCCGGCTGAAGATCACCGACGAAGCCGCCTCGGTCGTGCTCGACGACGGTCGGCAGGTCGACTTCCCGCGACAGGGTGACGGGTGGAGCCGCGGCGTCGGCGAGGACCTGTGGCTCCGGGCCGAACAGGACTCGCTCGTCGTCCGGGACAACGCCGGCGGTCGGTGGGCGTTCACGCCGTCCGGACTGTGGCTGAGCAGCGATCGTGGAGCGGGCACCGCCGTGACGGTGCGCCGCGACGAGCAGGACCGGATCACTCGTCTCGCGCACGTGTTCGGGCGGTTCGTCGACATCGAGTACCGCGGCGACCGGGTGGCGTCGGTGACGGCCTCGGACGGACGCCGCGTGGAGTACCACTACGACGACGCCCGCCGGCTGGTCCGGGCGACCGATGCCGTCGGCAGTCGTCGATACCGCTGGAACGCGGACGGGCTGATCGACCGCGTGACCGCTGCCACGGGTGTGGTCGAGTGCGAGAACACCTACGACGACCGCGGCCGGGTCGTCGAGCAGCGCACACCGTTCGGTCGACGGGTCCGGTTCTCGTACCTGCCGGGTCGGGTCACCTCGGTCTCCGACGTCGACGGGGAGCACGCGAACACCTGGATCGCCGACCGGAAGGGCCGCGTCGTCGGGATCATCGACACCGACGGGCAGCGCCAGTCGATGTCGTACGACCCGCACGGCAACCTCGTCTCGGTGACCGAGCGCGATGGTCAGGTGACCGTCCACGGGTACGACGAGCGGGGACGGCGCGTCCGGACCGTGACACCGGAGGGCGCCGACCTGACCTTCGGGTACGACGAGCAGGACCGCATGACCACGGTGGTCACCGCGAACGGCGGGGTCGTCGAGTACGAGTACGCGGGCGACGACCGGAACCCCTCCGTCGTCATCGACCCTGTCGGCGGTCGCACGCTGCTCGAGTGGCGGGACGGCCTGCTCGTGGAGACGACCGATCCGATGGGCGTCGTCGTCTCCTTCCACCACGATGTGTCCGGTGATCTCACCGGGGTCGAGAACGCCGTCGGCGGCACCGCGCAGCTGGTCCGCGACCCCGGAGGCCGGATCATCGAGGCGGTCACACCGCTCGGCAACCGGACCCGGTACCGCTACGACGCCGCCGGACTGCTCACCGCACGTGAGGACCCGGACGGCGGTCTGTGGCGGTTCGAGCACGGCGACGGCGGTCGGATCACGGCGACGATCGATCCGACCGGTGCCCGCACCGAGGTCACCTACGGCCAGCACGGCGAGATCGTGTCCACCACGGACCCGCTCGGTCGCGTCATCACCAAGGACTTCGACGCGTTCGGCAACGTGACGACGATGACCCTGCC
Source organism: Curtobacterium sp. ME12 (assembly GCF_903970855.1). Classification (NCBI taxonomy): domain Bacteria; kingdom Bacillati; phylum Actinomycetota; class Actinomycetes; order Micrococcales; family Microbacteriaceae; genus Curtobacterium; species Curtobacterium sp. ME12. The sequence goes on along the minus strand of NZ_CAJCKD010000011.1, from coordinate 41,007 downwards.
CGACGGCGCCGAGTGGGCGTTCGTGCACGACGCGCTCTCCCGGCTCGAAGCCGTGGTCGACCCGGCCGGCGGCACCTGGAAGCGGGAGTACGACGCGGTCGGAGCCCTCGGTGCCACGGTCGACCCGACCGGTGTCCGCACCGAGGTGCGTCGCTCGCGCGCGGACGGCGTCTCCACGGTTCGCGACGCCTTCGACGCCGTTTCCGTGACGACCGACGAGTTCGGGCGTCCGACCCGGCTCGAGCACGCGGACACGTCCGCCGAACTCACGACGTACGACGCCTGCGGTCGCGCGGTCGAGCTCGTCGACGCGGACGGAGGCCTCACCCGGATCGAACGTGACCTCGCCGGACGCGTCGTCGCCGTCACCACCCCGGCGGGCCGAACCACCCGGTACGAGTACGACGCGTGCGGTCGCCCGGTCAGCGCGATCGACCCCGCCGGCGCACGCACCACGTTGACCTACGACGCCGATTCCCGGGTCGTCGCGCGCACCCTGCCGACCGGCGAGGTCGCCCGGACCGAGTACGACCGCCAGGGTCGGGTCGTCCACGCCGACGTCCCCGGAGTCGGCACCGCGAGGTACCGGTACGACCGGGTCGGTCGCGTGGTCTCGGTGCGGGACACCCGCTTCGGCCAGCGGAGCTTCCGGTACGACGCCGCCGGACAGCTCGTCGCCGCGGTGAACGGGCTCGGCGGCACCACCCGCTACGAGTACGACCAGCGTGGACGACTCGTCCGCACCGTCGATCCGCTGGGTGGGGTGACCGTCCGCACGTACACGCAGCTCGACAAGGTGGCCTCGTCCACCGATCAGCTCGGTCGCACGACGACGGCGACCTACGACGCGGCCGGGCGCCAGCTCACCCAGACCGACCCGGACGGCGCCGTGCTGCGGTGGGAGTACGACGCGGCCGGGCGCGAATCCGCGCAGTACGCCGGTGACCGGTTGATCGGCCGCATCGACCGCGATGCGCGTGCTCGCACGGTGACGATCACCGACGAGACCCGTCCCGACTCCCCCGCCACCCACGTCCTCGAGTTCAGCCGACTGGGCCAGCTCGTCCGCCGTGCCACCGGCGCGCGCGAGACCCGGTGGACCCACGATGCCGACGGACTCCGCACCTCGGTGCAGTCCCCCGACGGGTCCACGACCCGGTACGAGCACGACGCCACCGGACGGGTCGTCCGCGTCGACCACTCGGCCTTCGGCGAGGTCCGGTACGAGCACGACGCGGCGGGGCGGCTCCTGCAGGCCCGCGCCGGCGATCAGCTGCAGACCTGGGAGTACGCGAACGGACACGTGGTCCGGCACGCGCGCATCGACGCGGACGGCACGAACGCCAGCACGATCGAACGCGATGCCGACGGGCGCATCACCCGGGTCGACGGACCCGGTGGGAGCACCACCTACGAGCACGACGATGCCGCGCAGCTGGTGGCGTCCGTCCAGGAAGCCCGTCGCACGGACTGGGTCTACGACGTCGCTGGCCGTCTGGCCGAGGAACGGACGGACTCCGGGGCCCGACGGTTCTCGTACGACGCCGCCGGACAGCTGACCAGGGTCGACGCTCCGGACGGGGCGCCCGAGGCGGAGTACGCCTACGACGGCGCAGGTCGACGGGTCCAGACGGTCCGAACGGACGGCGTCGCGACCACGTACCGCTGGACCCCGCAGGGTCGCCTCATCGGGGTGGCGGAGACCACCGCGGCAGGCAGCACCACGACCGACCTACACGTCGACGCCCTCGGCGAACTCGCCGATGTCGACGGCGTCCCGATCGACTGGGACACCGCCGCGTTCGCACCGACGCTCTTGGCCGTCGGTGACGAGCCGGTGCTCCGCGCTCCCGGCGGCCTGATCGGGGTGGACGACCGCTGGATCGCCAGCGGTCGGCGCACCACGAGAGCAGCCGACGACGCCGACCCGTGGCAGACGCTCGTCGACCTCGGCGGCTCCGGCCTGCCCGGCGGCATCGCACTCGGCGCCGACGGTTCGCTGCAGGTCGCCGGCCTGGAGTGGATGGGCGCCCGCGCCTACGACTCGTCGTCGCGCGGCTTCCTGTCCGTCGACCCGGTCACCGCGCCCGCGGGAGCAGCCTGGGCGGGCAACCCGTACTCGTTCGCCGGCAACGACCCCCTGCACGCCATCGACCCGCTCGGACTCGCGCCGGTCACCGACGCCGAGCTCGAGGCCTACGCAGCGGCTCAGCAGGGGCCGCTCGCACGTGCCGCAGCCGCGACCGGTGACTGGTTCGCGGACAACTGGGAGTACGTCGCCGGTGGCGCGATGGTCGTCGCCGGCGGTGTGCTCGTCGCCACCGGCGTCGGCGGTCCGGTCGGCATGATGCTCATCAGCGCCGGTGCCGACACCATCATCCAGAAGGCCACCACCGGCGAGGTGAACTGGGGCCAGGTCGCCGTCAGCGGGGCCTTCGGTGCTGTCGGCGGTGGTGCCGGTGCCCTGATCGGCAAGCAGCTGGTCAAGAACGCAGCAGAAGGTGCGGCCGAAAACGTCGCCAACTACGCGGTGAGTGGCCAGCCCGTGACCCCCGGTGGTCTGCTCCGGAACGCGGCCGAAGGTGCCGCGACGTCGGCGGCCACCGGCGGCACGATGGCGAAGGTCCATCTGCCGACAGCCGTGAACAAGCTCGGGGACGAACTCCCCGTTCCGAAGACTCCTGACGGGAGTTGGTTCCCTCATCGACCGCTACCAAGCTCACAGAAGGGAGTTCGGTTGCCGGAGTCGGAGTACCCGCACACGGAACTTGGTTGGCGCGAGAGCAAGAGCGGGACTAGCTATCCTCAGGCGCGAGAATTTGACGGGGATGGTGAGATCGTTCGAGACATTGATTTCACTGACCACAACCGACCAGCAATCCATCCAAACCCACATTTCCACCCGTACGAGCCCAATGCGACGGGCGGAAGCCGCACGCGCAGCAAGACCGCCCTACCCCTCTTCTAGTTGAATCGGATCCAATGCTGCGACTTTTTTCTCATGAATCCGAGCAGGGCGATACCGAATGGTTCGACCTCGCCGACGTTGTGGCCTCCCTTCATCTGCCCGAGCTTTCATGGACGGCTGAGGACATATTCGTCAACGTGTCGACAGATCCCGGACTGGACGTCGCGGAACTGGAGCAAGTGTCTAGCGCGCCCCACTTGCCAAATCCGGTACTCGACAGTGCCTCGTTCGCGCGACTCGCCGAAGCCACACATCAGTTCATCGAGGGCGAGTTCGTCGGATTCCACCCATCCGATGTCGGCAAAATCGACAAAGCAGTCATCCGCCTCGACATGAGTGACGGCTCGTTGTGGACGATCATCATCGACACAGATCAGGTCAAGATAGGGGCCACATTTTCTCGAGTGTTCGGGTCGGGAACGCAAGTACCGGCGATGACCACCCGCGCTCCAGGACCTTCGACCGAAATGCCCTCGTAAGCACCTGACGGTCGCGAGCCGGGAGCCTGAGGAGAGCGGGACGGCAACCGAGGACGAACTTTACTTTCTTGGCCCTATCGGTCCGCGCGGGGAAGCACTGCTGGGGGGATCTCTCGCGTCGGCACTGTGTACATCCCCAAAGAGGCAGCTACAGGATGTAGGACGATATGTTGACGTGGACAGAAGATGAATCACGGCTGCACGATCTCGTGCGCATCTGCCTGAGTCATCTCAAAACACCCGAATCAATGGCATTGCAGCATCAGGCACAAACGATTCGGGGCATCGAACAATTGCTCCGAGAATCTGGCAAATAGACCTTGACGACCACCCTATCGCCAAGCTGCCGGACGGGCCCCTCCCCAGCAGATCCTATTACCTGGATGGGCAGGCGGAAATCGGCGGGGAGATCCTCATATGGGCGAAAAATGGAAAGATTTACAGTCTCGAACTCCCTGGTTCAGCCACGCAATGCCGCGGGAAATCCCCCGGACCAACCAAGTTGCATTCGAGGAATGATCGATTGCTTCGCAATCTCCTGGCGCAGAAATGTTCGGCCTGTGGATCCCAACATCCTTGTCAGCGACTGCGTGCCGGTCCCCAGATGCCGGTCGGAGTCCGTGCAAGAAGGGCTCCGTCATTACCAGGGGGGAATGACGCGCAGGGGGGCGAGGGCATGAGGAATTCCGAAGAGGCGATCCCGGCGGTCATCCCTGCAGACACGCTCGACTTCATCGGCGTCGACTTCCGGCTCGAGCTGCGCTTCACCGACGGTTCCGGCGTGCAGCTCGAATCTGCGTTCACCGTCACGGACCGATCCGGGGGCAGCGTGGTCGTCGATCCGGAGCGGAAGGACTCGCTGCTCCCCATCCTGCGGCTGTTCGGCACAGAACTCGTTCGGCGATCCGTCGAGGGCGACACGCTCACGCTGGTCTTCGCTGAAGGAGCGACCCTCGTCGCTGGTCCGGACGCCGAGTTCGAGTCCTGGCACGTCTCGGAGCCGAAGGGTCGCCCGGTTCGTGTCGATCCGCCGACCGGAAGGACGAGCACAGGTACGGAAGGAGATCGAGGATGAGCGGCGTTCCGCGCCAACCCTTCGCGCTGGACATCGCCGGCGACACCGTCGACTTCATCGGCCTCGAATCCGACGTGACGATCCGCTTCTCGAACGGTGCGTCGCTCCGGTTCGAGACCGACTTCGCGCTGACCGGCTCTGACGGGGAGCACGAGTTCCTCGATCCCGGTGACAAACCGTCCCTGCTCGGCCTCCTCGCGCTGCACACCGAGGTCGTGTCGGACGGTGCAGTGACGGGCGGGCGGATCGCCATTCGGTTCGCCTCGGGTGCGTTGCTCGAGGGCTGGCCGAACCGCCGAGGTCCGTCCTGGCACTACAGCGAACCGGGGCGCGCACGGGTCGACATCGACGCCCTGCCCGACGGCGACGTGCAGTACCGACACAGCCCGTCGTCCGCGGAGGTCCGACGGTGACAAGCGCTCCCCCGCACATCTCGATCGGTCATCTCCGAGCGGTCACCAACGATCCGACCGTGGAGCTCCCGGACCGTGTCGTCGACATCCTCGCCGCTGTCGGTCCGGACACCAATGTGCTCGTCTACGACGTGTCCGCACGGTCGTTCGCAGCGGTCATCCGGCGGACCTACTCGAAGAAGCAACCGAACCTCGTACCGTTCATCGACCCGCTCGAAGCCCTCGGGGACGAACTCGTCCTGATCTGCCAGGTCGAGCACGGCGATGAACTCGTGACGGTCGTGTTGCGTGCGAGGGACCGAACGCTCGTGGCGGCCACGGCGATCGACCGATCCGTGGGTCTCGTCCACATCACCGTCCAGGAACTGTGCTCGCGGCTCCGCGCATCAGACGCTCCGGGGGCGGGACTGGCGCTCGAGGTGGTATCGCAGTGTCCGGCCGACGAACGGGTCCGCATCTTCGAACAGGGCGCGCTGTCGACAGCACGGACCTTCCTGACGAAGTACACGATGGCCGCCGAAAAGGGCTTCGACGTGCGCGGACTCGACGGGTTCGCCCGTGCGCTCGTGCCGCTCGGCGACGAGCAGCTGGGGCTCTGCATCGTGCAGGCTGACACCTCGGTCGGAATCACGGCGTTCGCGCCCGGCAGGACTGACGTCCTCGCTGCCATGAGCGTGGGCGGGCTCTCGCCGGGTCCACGCCCGACACAGGAGACCGGATGACCTCCGACCTGACGCACGGCCCAGCGCAGCCGCGCCGACCGGCGACTCGTCTCGAGGAGTTCGGGCCGCGACAGCAGCCGACGCTCTAGATGCTCGCTTCGTAGCCGTCCCACTGCGCGCCGGGCGTCTCGGCGGTGATGCTCGCGAAGAACTGCACCGCCTCACCCAGTCGGGCGTCGTCGACGAGCACGTTCTGCTGATCGGCGGCGACGTACCACTCCGCACCCGACGGCTTGACTGCGACGTTCCACCCGGCGGCGGCGATCTGATCGGAGGCTGCCCTGGCGGTGCCTTCGTCCGGGAAGTACACGAAGTGCACCCAGTCACGCGGCTCCGACAGGTCGCCGCCCCGCAGCACGATCTGCTGCAGCACGGGGTTCGTCGGCAACGAGGGCACCGGCTCGGGGCGGTTGCGGAACGGCCACATGGTTCGAGTCTCGCAGACGGCATCATGGACGGACGGGAGGCGCGGTGTCAGCTGGCACCGCGCCTCCCGTCCGTCTGCTCTTGCGTCTACCGCAGCCTGGCCGCCCGCGACGCTGGACCACCTCGGTGAGCCACGCGAGGATCCGGGCGTCGTGTCTCCGGCGGAGATGCCCAGGCGACCGGTGCCTCGTGGTCGCCGTCCTACCCTGTTGCAAACCACCGCGACGTCGCAGGACTACCGTCAGCGAAGACCGCGCCCGATCACCGCGTGGGATCGGGGCAGTTCCTGCTCGAAGGAACGTCGCGCGGCCCCTCCCGAACGGCATCGAGAAGGGAGCGACCCAGCTCGGTCGCGTCAGCGGCGTCAACCCGGAGTTCTGACATGCAAGAAGTCTTCTTCCTCTCGTCCATGGACAGCAAGCGGTTCTCGTCCGTCTTCCGGTGCGAAGTGGAACGACCGATCGAGCTCACGAACGGTCACCATGCGCTGATGGTCAGCTGCGATCCGCCGCTGAACGGTCAGGAGCTCGGCCACCCGCTGGGTGTCGGGGAGCTGTTGCTCTGGAGTCGCTTCGAGGACGAAGACCTCTGGACCTTCCCCACATTCCCGCACTTCGTGCAGATCTGTCTCCCTGACGTCGATCCGCCTGTCCGTGCCATGCCTCCGAGCATTGCATGTGGCGAGATCTACAAGACCGAAGCAGATGCGTACGCCCACGAGATGAGCGCTCGTCCGCGCTCTTCGACGAAGTGATCGATCCGTGAGAGCGAGCGGATGAAGACCGTGACGTTCCGGCCGGACCACCCCCTTCGTGAGCAGGAATGGTCGAGCGCGTGATCGCGACCCGACCATTTCTGCTCACGATGCGACCGAACGGACGCAACGACGGACGGGAGGCGCGGTGCCAGCTGGCACCGCGCCTCCCGTCCGCCCTTCGGTCGCGTCTACCGCGCGCTGGCCGCCCCGCGCCGCTGGACCACCTCGGTGAGCCACGCGAGGATGCGGGCGTCGAACCAGTCGGCGTCGTGGTTCCAGAGCTTGGTGTGTCGGGCCGTGGTCTGCACCTCGAGCCGGACCAGGTCGGGTCGGGCGCGGGCCAGGTCGTGCGACGCGGAGGACGGCACGAACCCGTCGTCGTCGCTGTGCAGCAGCAGGATCGGCACCGTCAGCTCGGCGGACCGGGTGACCATGTCGAGCTCCCGCAGGTCCACCGGCTGCTGCAGGCCGGCGAGGCGGTGCAGCACCGGGGTGCGGAGCAGCCGCTGGGCGACCTTGCGGACCGGACGCGGCAGGCGCAGGAGCTGGCTCTGCGACTTCAGGACGGCGTGCCAGTCGACGACGGGTGACTCGAGCACGACGCCGTCGACCAGGCCGGCGAAGCGCGAGCGGAGCAGGGTCTGCAGCACGACGGCGCCGCCCATCGACCAGCCCATCAGCACGACGCTCTGGGCGTCCTGCGCGGTGAGCCAGCGGAGCACGGAGTCGACGTCCTCCCACTCGGTACTGCCGAGGCCGTAGCGGCCGTCGACGCTCGGCGGGGCGACGCCGTCGTTCCGCCACGAAGCGAGGACGACCGAGTAGCCGGCGGCGCGGAAGACCGGGACGGCGCGGATGGTCTCGGCGCGCGTGACGCCACGGCCGTGCACCAGGACGGCCCACGGCGCTGCCGGGTCGTCGGCGCGGACGACCCAGGCGGGGGCGGGACCGTTCGGGGTGGGGATGTCGACGTCCTCCACGGGCACGTCGAGCTCGCCGGGTGTCAGGTAGAACCAGCCGCCCCAGCGACCGCGGCGGGCGGCCGTCGCGTCGCCGGCGTCGATCGCGATGATGCGGCGCGTGACGGTGGTCTCGGTCGTGCCGAGCACCTCGCCGACGCGCATGTGGCCGGTGCCGCCGCCGAACCAGAGCGAGTAGCGGCCCTGCAGCTCGGTGTCCGCGGTGCGTTCGATCGTGACGGTCTTCCGGACGGGGTCGACGGCGTGGATCGGGACGCGTTCGTTGCGCTTGCGGTCGGGGGTGACGACGGCACGGGCGACGGCGGCGACGAAGCCACCGATGACGGCCGTCCCCACCGCGGCAGCTGCCAGGCCGGCGCCGAGTGCGATGAACCCGGCCGATCGAGCGGTCTCCTGGACGACGTCCTCGGCGGGTCGCGCGGATCGGGACATGGCCCGGAGCCTAGTCTGCATGTGTGTCCGAATCCCGAGAGCCCGACGCCTTCGCGCGGCTCCGCGCGTTCGTGTCCGGCGGCAGCGGCCGCGCCGAGACCACCGTCACCGAGATCCCCTCGCCGACCCGGATCGCACCGTTCTCGATCGCCTTGGCGGCGGACGTGTCCGGCACCGCGCACGGCGTCGAGTCGGACCTGGGCACCGGCCGGTTCATCGCCCTGTACGACCCGGAAGAGCCCGAGGGCTGGGGCGGCGCGTTCCGTGTCGTCTCCTTCGCGCAGGCGCCGCTCGAGCCTGAGATCGGCGTCGACGAGTTCGTCGCCGACGTCACCTGGAGCTGGCTCGTCGACGCGCTCGAGTCACACGGTGCGACGTACGACCACGCCTCGGGCACGGCCACCAAGATCATCTCGCGCGGCTACGGCGACCTCGCCGCACAGGGCGACGGCGCCCAGCTGGAACTCCGCGCGTCGTGGACACCACGCGGCGACGACCTCACCGCACACGTCCGGGCCTGGCAGGACATCGTCGCCATGCTCGCCGGTCTGCCTCCCGCATCGGACGGCGTGACCCTGCTGGCCCCGAGGAGGCTCGCCAAGTGACCGACCCCGCTCCCCAGGACGCCGCCGGCCCCGCTGCCGGCTCGGCCGCTCCAGCTGCCGGCTCGGCCGCTCCGGCCGCCGCTGCCGGCCCCGCCTTCGAGGCCTCGCACGATGCCGTCAAGGTCATCGACACGCGTGAGGACTACCTCGAGGCAGTCGCCGCCATCGCCGCCGGCCACGGCCCCGTCGCGGTCGACGCCGAACGAGCCAGCGGCTACCGCTACTCGCAGCGCGCGTACCTGATCCAGGTGTTCCGCCGTGGTGCCGGTGCCTTCCTGTTCGACCCGATCCCGATCGGCGACTTCTCGGAGCTGCAGGCCGCCATCGTCGACGAGGAGTGGCTGTTCCACGCCGCCTCGCAGGACCTGCCGTGCCTGCAGGAGGTCGGCCTCGTCCCCACGCGCATCTTCGACACCGAGCTCGGCGCCCGGATCGCCGGGTTCCCGCGCGTCGGCCTCGGCGCCGTCGTCGAGCAACTGCTCGGCATCACCCTCGCGAAGGCGCACTCGGCGGCCGACTGGTCGACCCGACCGCTGCCGCAGTCGTGGCTCATCTACGCCTCGCTCGACGTCGAGCTGCTGCCCGACCTCCGCGACGCCCTTGCCGAGAAGCTCGACGAGGCCGGCAAGACCCGGATCGCCCACGAGGAGTTCGACGCGGTCCTGCACCGCGCGCCGAAGCCCGCCCGAGCCGAGCCCTGGCGTCGACTGTCCGGCATGCACGCGCTCCGTGGGGCGCGAGCCCTGGCGATCGCCCGGTCGCTCTGGCTCGCTCGTGACGAGTACGCCCGACAGGCGGACATCGCCCCCGGGCGCACCATCCCCGACGCCGCCATCGTCGCCGCGGCGGCCGCCGCACCCGAGTCCCGCGCCGAACTCGGTGCGCTGAAGGCCTTCACGGGTCGCGCCAGCCGTTCCGAGCTCGACCGCTGGTGGGCCGCCGTCGAGGAAGGTCGCACCACCGAGGACCTCCCCCGTCTGCGCGGTGCCGGCGAGGCGACCCTGCCCCCGCCCCGCGCCTGGGCGGACCGCAACCCGGCGGCCGACCGCCGGTACAAGGCCGCACGTGCCGAGGTGACGAAGCGTGCCGAGGAGCTCGACATCCCGCTCGAGAACCTGCTCACACCGGAGACGCTCCGGCTCGTGTCGTGGGCCCCGCCGTCGCCGCCGTCGACCGAGCTGGTCGGAGCCGCCCTCGCCGAGCACGACGCCCGTCCGTGGCAGGTCGAGGAACTCGCGTCGATCATCGCGTCGGCCTTTGTCGCTGCCGCACAGCGGCCCGCCGCGACGAACGACGACGAGTCGTAGGAACCACCCAACCGGCATGCGGCCGCCCAGGCTGGGGGCATAGCGTCGGGAGGGTCGCCGGGCGAGGCCCGGCCAGGCCGGAGCGACCTGCGTTCCGGCCCGATCGATGAGGATCTGGGAGGCCCGGATTGCCAAAGGCATCAGACGTCGTGTTCGTGGACGGCGTTCGCACACCGTTCGGACGAGCCGGCGAGAAGGGGGTGTTCTGGAAGACCCGGTCCGACGACCTCGCGGTGCACGCGATGCGCGGCCTGCTCGACCGGAACACCTTCGACACAGCAGCGGTGGACGACGTCGCCGTCGCGGCGACCACGCAGCAGGGTGACCAGGGGCTGACGCTCGGGCGCACGGTCGGCATGCTCGCGGGTCTGCCGAAGTCGGTGCCCGGCTACGCGATCGACCGGATGTGTGCCGGTGCCATGACGAGCGTCACGACGCTCGCCGGCGCCATCGCCTTCGGCGCCGCGGACATCGCGATCGCCGGTGGTGTCGAGCACATGGGTCGGCACCCGATGGGCTTCAACGCCGACCCGAACCCGCGTTTCGTCGCGGAGCGCATGGTCTCGAGCGACGCCCTCGTCATGGGCGCCACCGCCGAACGCCTGCACGACCGCTTCCCCGCGATCACGAAGGACCGCACGGACGCCTACGCCGTCCAGTCCCAGCAGCGCTACGCCGCCGCTTGGGCGAACGGCAAGCTGCAGCCGGACGTCATCCCGGTCGAGGTCAACAAGGGCGACGGCTGGGACATCGTTTCGGCGGACGAGCCGCCGCGTCCGGGCACCACACTGGAGGCCCTGGCCGCGTTGAAGACGCCCTTCCGGCCCCACGGACGGGTCACCGCCGGCAACGCCGCGGGCCTGAACGACGGCGCCACCATGAGTCTGCTCGCGTCCGAGGACGGTGCGAAGCAGCACGGACTGTCGACGAAGATGCGCATGGTCTCGTTCGCCTTCGCCGGCGTCGAGCCCGAGGTCATGGGCGTCGGGCCGGTCCCCGCGACCGACAAGGCCCTGGCGAAGGCCGGCCTGTCGATCGACGACATCGGCCTGTTCGAGATCAACGAGGCGTTCGCCGTCCAGGTGCTCGCGTTCCTCGACAACTACGGCATCGCCCAGGACTCCCCGGACGTGAACGCGTGGGGCGGCGCGATCGCCGTCGGCCACCCGCTCGCGTCGAGTGGTGTCCGGCTGATGAACCAGCTCGCCGCACAGTTCGCCGAGCGACCGGACGTCAAGTACGGCATCACCACGATGTGCATCGGGCTCGGCCAGGGCGGCACCGTCATCTGGGAGAACCCGAACCACAGCAAGTCGGCCGAGCGTTCGGCTCGGAAGGGGGCGTGACCATGACCATCGTCGACAACGACCGACTGGCCGAACTCAGCGAGGACGAGGTCGTCACGCACTCGTTCGTCAAGCACGTCACGATGCCCTCGGGCGGCACGCTGGCGCTCATCACGCTCGACAACGGCAAGGACTACAAGCGGCCGAACACCCTCGGGCCGCGCACGCTCCGTGAGCTGTCCGGCGTGCTCGACACCCTGAAGACCGAGGCCGCCGCCGGCACGATCCAGGGCGTCGCGATCACCGGCAAGGAGTACTGCTTCGCCGCGGGGGCCGACCTGTCCCAGGCAGCGGCGGTCCCGTCGCGCGAGGCCGCGCACGATCTGGCCGCCCTCGGGCACGCCACGCTCCGCAAGTTCTCGGACCTGGGAGTGCCCTCGTTCGCGTTCGTGAACACCCTGGCGCTCGGCGGTGGGCTCGAGATCGCGCTGCACTGCACGTACCGGGCGTTCTCGTCCGCGGCGCAGGGCATCGGTCTGCCCGAGGTGTTCCTCGGCATCATCCCCGGCTGGGGCGGCGCGACGCTGCTCCCCCGCCTGATCGGCCCGGAGCGCGCGCTCCGCGTCATCGTCGAGAACCCGCTCAAGAACAACCGCCTGATGGACGGTCCGGCCGCGGTCGAGATCGGCATCGGTGACGTGCTCGTCCCGTCCGTCACGTTCCTGCCCTCGGCAGTGGCATGGGCGGATCGCGTGATCAGCGGAACGACCAAGGTGGTGCGCAAGAACGAACCGGGCATGCTCGAGAAGGCCGCCTGGGGCACCGTCGTCAAGGTCGCCCGCGGGCAGGTCGCCTCGAAGATCGGCACCGTGCCGAAGTCGCCGTTCCGGGCGCTCGACCTCGTCGCCGCCGCCAAGTCGGGTTCGCTCGACGAGCGCTTCGCCGACGAGGACGAGGCCCTCGCCGCCCTCATCTCGGGCGACCAGTTCGCGGCCTCGATGTACGCCTTCGACCTCGTGCAGAAGCGTGCGAAGAAGCCCGTCGGCGCTCCCGAGGGTGTCGAACCGAAGAAGATCACGAAGGTCGGCGTCCTCGGTGCCGGGCTGATGGCGTCGCAGTTCGCGCTGCTGTTCGCCCGTCGCCTCGGTGTCCCCGTCGTCATCACCGACGTCGACCAGTCCCGAGTCGACGCCGGCGTCGAGCGGATCCGCGGCGAGGTCGCGAAGCTGCTCGACAAGGGCCGGGTCTCCCCCGACGACGCGAACCGCATCACCGCGCTCGTCAGCGGGTCGGTGTCCTACGACGCCTTCGCCGACGCCGACTGGGTCATCGAGGCCGTCTTCGAGGAGATGACCGTCAAGCAGGAGGTCCTCCGGAAGATCGAGCAGGTCATCGCACCGGACGCCATCCTCGCCACGAACACGTCGTCCCTCTCCGTCGACGAGATGGCGTCGGTCCTGACGAACCCGGAGCGGCTCGTCGGCTTCCACTTCTTCAACCCGGTCGCGGTCATGCCGCTGCTCGAGGTGGTGCGCGCGGCGAAGACCTCGGACGAGGCCCTCGTCACCGCCCTCGCCGTCGCGAAGACCCTCAAGAAGACCGCGATCATCACCGCAGACCAGCCGGGCTTCGTCGTCAACCGGGTGCTCGCCCGGGTGCTCGGCGAGGCGATGCGCGGCGTCGAAGAGGGCACCTCGTTCGACACCGTCGCCCAGGGTGCCGCGCCCCTCGGCCTGCCGATGTCGCCGTTCGAGCTGCTCGAACTCGTCGGCCTGCCCGTCGGCGCGCACGTGCTCGACTCGCACCACGCGGCCTGGCCCGAGCGCTTCTACCCGGGCGACGGCCTGAAGAAGATCGCCGAGCACGGGACCATCCTGACCCGCGACAAGAAGGGCAACGCGACCGGGTACGACCCCGCCGCCGTGAAGCTCGTCGCGCCGTCCAAGAAGGACGCGAAGCCGGTGGACGCCGCGGAGATGCAGCGCCGGTTCGAGGACGCCCTGGCCGACGAGCTGCACCGCATGCTCGAGGACCAGGTCGTCGAGCACGTCGAGGAGATCGACCTCGGGCTCATCCTCGGTGCCGGCTACCCGTTCCAGGCCGGTGGGATCAGCCCGTACCTCGACCGCTCCGGGGCCTCCGAGCGTGTCTTCGGCGGCACGTTCCACGACCCGCGGATCGTGGGCCCAGCCTCCCGCTAGAGCCCAGTACGCAAAACACCGGTGTTCGCGCACCGAACACCCGCAAACCGCGGTGTGGAGCGCGAACACCGGTGTTTTGCTGTCCGGGCCCGGGCCGGCTCGGGCCGAGCGGTCAGCGGTCGGACGCCGCGGACTCGCGGGACCGCGCGGGCTTCGCCTGCGGCAGCTTCGTCCCGACGACCTGGTCGATGACGTCGCGGGCGATGGCCTGCGCCGTCAGGCCCGCGTCGGCGAGGATCTGCGACCGGGTCGCGTGGTCGATGAACGCGTCGGGCAATCCGAGCTCGTTCACCCCCGTGTCGACCCCGGCGGCACGGAGGTCCTGCCGCAGGCGCGTTCCGACGCCGCCGACCCGCACGCCGTCCTCGATGGTGATCACCAGTCGGTGCGTCCGCGACAGCTCGATGAGCGACACCGGGATCGGCACCACCCAGCGCGGGTCCACGACGGTGACCCCGATGCCCTGCGCCTCGAGCAGCGCAGCGGCCTCGAGCGCGGTCGGCACCATCGACCCGACGGCCACCAGCAACACGTCCTCGACGGCGTCGGCGGCTTCGTGCAGGACGTCCACTCCGTCGGACAGCCGGCGCACCGCGGGGATGTCCGGCCCGACCTGGCCCTTCGACCACCGCAGCACGGTGGGGGCGTCGTCGACGGCGATCGCCTCGCGGAACTCCTCGCGCAGGGTCGCGGCATCACGAGGCGCCGCGATCTGGATCCCCGGCACCACCTGCAGCAGTGCGAGGTCCCACATGCCGTGGTGCGAGGGGCCGTCCGGACCGGTGATCCCGGCCCGGTCGAGCACGAACGTCACGCCGGCCCGGTGCAGGGCAACGTCCATCAGCACCTGGTCGAACGCACGGTTCAGGAACGTCGCGTAGAGCGCCACGACCGGATGCAGTCCCCCGTAGGCCAGGCCCGCGGCGGTCGTCACGGCGTGCTGCTCGGCGATCCCGACGTCGTAGACCCGGTCGGGGTGCTGCTCCTGGAACAGGTGCAGTCCCGTGGGCCGGAGCATCGCCGCCGTGATGGCGACGATCCGCGGGTCCGCATCACCGGCCTCGGCCAGGGACGATGCGAACACCGACGTCCACGACGGACCCGACGCCGCGTCGAGCGACTCCCCCGTCTCTGGGTCGATGTGCCCGACGGCGTGGAACTGGTCGGCCTGGTCGCGCAGGGCGGGCTCGAAGCCGTGGCCCTTCTCGGTGATCGCGTGCACGATCACGGGCGCGCCGTACTCCTTGGCCTGCCGGAGTGCTGCCTCCATCGCCTGCTGGTCGTGCCCGTTCACCGGGCCGATGTACTTGATGTCGAGGTTCGAGTACAGCGCCTCGTTGTTCGTCAGCCGTGACAGGAAGCCGTGCAGGCCGCCGCGCATGCCGCGGTACACCGCACGACCCGGAGCGCCGAACCGCGCCGCCACGGCCTGCGTGCCCTCGTACAGGGCCCGGTACTCGCGCCGGGTGCGCACGGAGCTCAGGAACCGTGCCATACCCCCGATCGTCGGGGCGTACGAGCGGCCGTTGTCGTTGACGACGATGACCAGGCGACGGTCGTTGTCGTCGGAGATGTTGTTGAGCGCCTCCCACGTCATGCCGCCGGTGAGGGCGCCGTCACCGACCACCGCGACGACCGTGCGGTCGGTCTGCCCGGTCTGCCCGAACGCGCGGGAGATGCCGTCGGCCCACGACAGGGACGACGACGCGTGCGATGACTCGACGATGTCGTGCTCGGACTCGCTCCGCTGCGGGTAGCCAGCGATGCCGCCGCGTTCGCGCAGCTTCGAGAAGTCCTGGCGCCCGGTGACGAGCTTGTGCACGTACGACTGGTGCCCGGTGTCGAAGACGAACGGGTCGTTCGGCGAGTCGAACACGCGGTGCATCGCGAGCGTCAGTTCCACGACGCCCAGGTTCGGCCCGAGGTGCCCACCGGTCTTCGCGACCTCGGCGACCAGGAACCGCCGGATCTCGGCGGCGAGGTCGGTCATCTGCGCGTCGGACAGACGCTTCAGGTCGCGCGGCGACGTGATGCTGCTGAGCAGGCTCACGAGCGCTCCTTTCGTGGGGCTGTCGGCCCACTCTATTCTCGGGGACCGACAACGGACGGGAGGCCCGTGGCGGTGTCGCCACGGGCCTCCCGTCCGGTGTGTGGTCGCGTCAGCGGCCCGTGCGCCCGTCGGTCAGACGAGCGAACGGAGCACGTACTGCAGGATGCCGCCGTTGCGGTAGTAGTCGGCCTCACCGGGGGTGTCGATGCGGACGACCGCGTCGAACTCGACCGGCTGCTTGCCGGCCGGCGAGTGCTCGCTCGGCGTCGCGGTGACGTGCACCGTCTTCGGGGTGCGGCCTTCGTTCAGCTCGGTCAGCCCGGAGATCGAGACGACCTCGGTGCCGTCGAGCCCGAGGGACTCGACCGTCTCCCCCGCCGGGAACTGCAGCGGGACGACGCCCATGCCGATGAGGTTCGAGCGGTGGATCCGCTCGAAGCTCTCGGTGATGACCGCACGGACACCGAGCAGGTTCGTGCCCTTGGCCGCCCAGTCGCGGGATGAGCCGGAGCCATACTCCTTGCCGCCGAAGATGACGAGCGGGATGCCCTGCTCCTGGTAGTGCTGCGAGGCGTCGTAGATGAACGACTGGGCACCGTCGGGCGTCGTGAAGTCGCGGGTGTAGCCGCCCTCCACGCCAGCGCCGTCGTTGGCGGACGCGAGCAGCTGGTTGCGCAGACGGATGTTCGCGAACGTGCCGCGGATCATGACCTCGTGGTTGCCGCGACGCGAGCCGTAGGAGTTGAAGTCCTTGCGGTCGACGCCGTGCTCGGCGAGGTACTGGCCGGCGGGGCTGTCGGCCTTGATCGAACCGGCCGGCGAGATGTGGTCGGTCGTGACCGAGTCGCCGAGCTTCGCGAGCACCCGGGCACCGGAGATGTCCGACACCGCGTCGGGCTGCATCGTCATGCCCTCGAAGTACGGGGGCTTCCGGACGTAGGTCGACTCCTGGTCCCACTCGAAGGTGTCACCCGTCGGGGTCGGCAGGTTCTTCCAGCGGTCGTCGCCCTCGAACACGGAGCCGTACTCGTGGGTGAACATCTCGGTGTCGATCGAGGTGTCGATGACCTGCTGCACCTCGGCCGCGTCGGGCCAGATGTCGGTCAGGTAGACGTCGTTGCCGTCCTGGTCCTGCCCGAGGGCGTCCTTGTCGAAGTCGAAGTGCATCGACCCGGCGAGGGCGTAGGCGATGACCAGCGGCGGGGACGCCAGGTAGTTCATCTTGACGTCGGGGTTGATCCGGCCCTCGAAGTTGCGGTTGCCCGAGAGCACCGCGGTGACGGCGAGGTCGTTGTCCTGCACGGCCTGCGAGATCTCCTCGGGCAGCGGGCCCGAGTTGCCGATGCAGGTGGTGCAGCCGTAGCCGACCGTGTAGAAGCCGAGCTGCTCGAGGTAGGTGGTGAGACCGGCCTTCTCGTAGTAGTCGGTGACGACCTTCGACCCGGGCGCGAGGGTGGTCTTCACCCAGGGCTTCGCGGTGAGGCCCTTCTTCGCGGCGTTCCGGGCGAGGATGCCGGCGGCCATCATGACCGACGGGTTCGACGTGTTCGTGCACGACGTGATGGCGGCGATCGCGACGGCACCGTGGTCGATCGTGAACGGGTCGGCCCCGTCCATCGCGACCTTCGTCGGCGCCGAGGCGGTCGACGGTGCGCTCGACACGTGCACGTGCTCGTGCAGCGCCGTGTCCTCGTTCGTCGAACCGGCGGCGATCGGGTCGGAGGCCGGGAACGTCTCCTCGACCGCGTCGTCGAGGTCGGTCTGCTCGGACGGCGTCGTGTAGTTGTTCAGGTCGAGCTCGAACTGGCTCTTCGCGTTCGTGAGCTCGATGCGGTCCTGCGGGCGCTTGGGGCCCGAGATGGAGGGCACGACCGTGGAGAGGTCGAGCTCCATGTACTCGGAGTAGTTCGGCTCGACCGTGGCGTCGTGCCACAGCCCCTGGGCCTTGGAGTACGCCTCCACCAGGGCGATCTGTGCCTCGTCGCGACCGGTCAGTCGCAGGTAGTCCAGCGTGACGTCGTCGACCGGGAAGATCGCCGCCGTCGAACCGAACTCGGGCGACATGTTGCCGATGGTGGCGCGGTTGGCGAGCGGGACGGCGCCGACGCCCTCGCCGTAGAACTCGACGAACTTGCCGACGACGCCGTGCTTGCGGAGCTCCTGCGTGATGGTGAGCACCACGTCGGTCGCGGTCACGCCGGCCGGGATCGCACCGGAGAGCTTGAAGCCGACGACCTTCGGGATGAGCATCGACACGGGCTGGCCGAGCATCGCGGCCTCGGCCTCGATGCCGCCGACGCCCCAGCCGAGCACGCCGAGGCCGTTCACCATCGTGGTGTGCGAGTCGGTGCCGACCAGGGTGTCCGGGTACGCGTAGGTCTCGCCGTCGAAGTCGCGCGTGTAGGTGACCTTCGCCAGGTACTCGATGTTCACCTGGTGGACGATGCCGGTGCCCGGCGGGACGACCTTGAAGTCCTCGAACGCGGTCTGGCCCCAGCGGAGGAACTGGTAGCGCTCACCGTTCCGCTCGTACTCCAGGTCGGTGTTGCGCTGCAGGGCGTCCGTGCTGCCGAACAGGTCGGCGATGACGGAGTGGTCGATGACCATCTCGGCCGGGGACAGCGGGTTGATCTTGTTCGGGTCGCCACCGATGTCCGCCATGGCCTCGCGCATGGTGGCGAGGTCGACGATGCACGGCACACCCGTGAAGTCCTGCATGACGACGCGTGCCGGGGAGAACTGGATCTCGGTGTCGGGCTCCGCGTCGGGCCGCCAGGAGCCGAGCGCCCGGATCTGTCCCTCGGTGACGTTCTTGCCGTCCTCGGTGCGGAGGAGGTTCTCGAGCAGCACCTTCAGGCTGTAGGGCAACTTCTCGTGCCCGGGAACCGAGTCGATCCGGTGGATCGCGTAGTCGACACCCCCAACCGACAGTGTGTCCTTCGAGCCGAAGCTATTGACTGCAGCCACCGTGCCGCCTCCCTACTGATCGGTTTGCCCTCATCCTCGCGGGCCGTGGACCGTCCCACCAGCAAGGCAAACCTAATCCCGAGGACGCGTGCGCGCCCTGCGAGAACTATCTTGATGTCGAGAGAACTCTACACCGGGGCGACGTCGTCGCGTCGGACGAACACGGTGCGGACCAGCAGCCACGTCACCCAGAGCACCGCCGCGTACAGCGGTACGCCGAGGATGAGCTTCAGCCCGGCGAGCAGTTCGACCTGCGCCGTCAGGTACAGCGGGACCTCCACCGCGAGCCGGACCGCGAACAGCCCGACCCAGATCCAGGTGGCGACCGTCAGCACGCGACGCTTGACGGGATCCGCGCGCCAGTCGACGTGCGATCCGTCCTCGTTCGCCGGCAGCAGGAACCCGACGACGAGCCCGATGAGCGGCCAGCGGATCGCCAGCGTGATCAGCAGCCCGACGAGCCAGACCGCGTTGATGACGATCCCGGGGATGAAGTTGCTCTCCGCTCGGCCGGTGATCAGTGCGAGACCGGCCGACACCGCGACGCCGAGGATGCCCGCGAACGACATCGTCACCGACTGCCGCTGCAGCAGCCGCAGCACCACGAACACCAGGCCGACGGCCACCGGGATCACGACGCTCGGCACGAGCTCCTTCGTGATCGCGTAGACGACCAGGAACGCGAACCCGGGCAGCACCGACTCGCAGAGCCCGCGCACCCCGCCGACCGCGCCGAGCAGCGCGCGGCCGGACGGTGCCTCACCGGGCGCGACGCGGGCGATGCCCGCGTTCTGCACGGCGTCGCGGAACTGCGCGGAGAAGGACGGCGCGGCCGACGGCGTCGCCGATGACGCAGCTGCCGGTGCAGCGGGGTCGGAGCCAGCCGTCTCGGGTCGTGGGGTGTCGTCGTGGTCCGGCACCGTGCCTCCAGGCGGGGTTGGTCGTCAGTGCGTCAGATCGCGGTCTGCGTCGACTTGGGCATGTGCAGCGGGATGAGGTCGCGCGGCGGCATCGGCGTCGTGCCGCGCACGACGACGACGCTGCGGAACAGCTCCTCGATCTCGCTCGCGTCGTCGGGCTGCTCGGCGGCCTTGCCGGCGATCACGCCGCGGAGGAACCAGCGCGGGCCGTCGACGCCGACGAAGCGGGCCGGACGGGAGCCGGCCGTGCCGCCGTCGCCGTCCACCGCGACCGGGACGGACGCGCGGAGCTCGGGGCCGAACGGCCCGTCGACCTCGGTCACGACACCGCCCTGGCGCTCGATCTGCTCGGCGATCTGCGCGCGGATCTCGTGCCACAGGCCGGTGGACCGGGGCGCCGCGAACGGCTGGACCTGCAGCGTGGACTCGTCGTAGTCGAGCCCGACCGCGACGACGCGCTGCGAGCCCTCCTCGACCTCGAGGCGCAGGTGCAGGCCCTCGCGCGGGAGCACCTTCACTCCGCCCAGGTCGACGTAGGGGCGGACCAGGTTCGCCTCGGTCTCGTCGTGGGGGCCGTTCTCGGCGCGGTCCTCCGGGGCGGACTTGTCCGTCGGGGCGACCGCGTCGACCTCGTCGAGGTCCGCGTCGGCATCCGTCGCGATGTCGACCTCGGGGGACGTGTCCGCGACCTCGATGTCGTCGGCGACGGCGTCCGCCACCTCGACCTCGTCCCGCTTGCGTCGGCCGAACTTCATGCGCGCGTTCCTTCCTGAGCGTCTGCGGCGGCACCGGTCACGGCGTCGCTCCGGTCACCGTAGCCCGACGAGCCGAACCCGCCCTGTCCGCGGACGCTGTCCGGCAGGTCGTCGACCCGGGTGTAGGTCACCTGCGGCACCGGCATCACGATCAACTGGGCGATGCGGTCGCCGACGTGCACCTCGTACGGTTCCGTCTGGTCGGTGTTGAGCAGGGCGACCTTGATCTCCCCGCGGTAGCCGGAGTCGACCGTGCCGGGGCTGTTCACGATCGTGATGCCGTGCTTCGCCGCCAGGCCGCTCCGCGGGACCACGAACGCGGCGTACCCCTCGGGCAGCGCGATGCGCAGCCCCGTGGCGGCCAGGTGTCGCTCGCCCGGCTGCAGCACGAAGGCCTCGGTGGAGACGAGATCGGCACCCGCGTCGCCGGGGTGGGCGTGGCCGGGAGCGTGCTCCCCGGTCCAGAGGACGTCGACTGGTTCGGTCACGTGACGAGGGTAGTGCAGCCGTGACCGTTCCGTGACCTCGCTCGCTCGTGATCGAATGGACCCGTGACCCTGTACCGCGAACGACTCTGGGCCCCGCCCGCCCTCTACCTGGCGACGGCGCTCGTCATCCCCGCCACCCTGCTCGTCTTCCTCCCCATCAGCGTCCTGGCCGGCGTCCTCGTGGCGATCGGGATGGAGCTCGGGGTCCTGGTCCTCCTGTGGGCACTCGCACCCACCATCGAGGTCACCGACACCGAGTTCAGGGCGGGCAGGGCACACCTCCCCCGCACGCTGGTCGGCACGACCGAGGCGTTCGAGGGTGCAGCGGCCACCGAGCAGCGCGGGCCGGCACTCGACGCCCGCGCCTGGACCCTCTTCCGCGGCTACGTGCGCGGGGTCGTCAAGGTCGAGGTGCGCGATGACGCGGACCCGACCCCCTACTGGTTGGTCAGCGTCCGACACCCGGGCAAGGTCGTCGAGGCGCTGCGGTCCTGACGGACCACGGCCCACGGCCTGGAGGCGCGGCTCGGCCCCGCCTCGCAGCACACGACGAAGGCCCCGCATCCCTGGAGGATGCGGGGCCTTCGCTGATCGTTGCGTCGAGAGCGACGCGGCTGCGCTCGATCGAAGCGGCTGTGCTCGCTAGAGCGAAGCGCACTCCGCGCAGACCGGTCCGAGCTTCGACTCGTGGTCGAGCTGGGAGCGGTGCTTCACGAGGAAGCACTCGACGCAGGTGAACTCATCGACCTGCGGGGGCAGCACCACGACGTCGAGGTCGACGTCGCTGAGGTCCTGTCCGGCGAGTTCGAAGCTGCCGGGGTTGTCGGAATCATCGTCGACGACCCCCGACATCTTGTCGGGAACGCGCTCCTTGAGGGCCTCGATCGACTCTGAGTCAGAGTTGTCGTCGGTCTTCCGGGGGGCGTCGTAATCGGTGGCCATGCCCATCCATTTCTCGTATCGAGAGGTCGTCGCCGGGTGATCGGCGGCGACAGTTTGCACCACGCCCCGCCAGAGCGCAAACCGAGTGCTGCGGCGGGTCGTGCTGGCTGTGCAACCCAGGGCCGGAACCGGACATTCCCGACACCCGTTGCCGGAGCGCCGTGTGCCCGGGATCAGCCGTGCGGATGTCCGCGGCACGCCCGTGCGCCTCCCCGGAAACCGCCCGTCGTCCCTGCATACTCACGGGGTACGACAGCAGGACCGTACGCGACGCTGGGAAGGCGGAACCATGCAAGACGTGAGAGTCATCGGAGTCGAGTCCGGCGCACTCCTCCTGGCGACCGACGGCGGCACCGAGTTCCGGTTGCCCGTCACGTCGTCGCTGGCAGGCCAGGTGCGCCAGGCGAACCCCGACGCCGGTCCGCAGAAGCGGGTCTCCCCCAAGGACGTCCAGGCGCGCATCCGTGGTGGCGCCGACGCCGCCGACGTGGCCGCCGCGCTCGACGTCGACGTCGAGTACGTCCGCCGCTTCGAGGGCCCGGTCCTCGCCGAGCGTGCCTTCATCCTCGACGCCTCGCACCGCGTGCCGGTCACCCCGGTCGACGACGAGGCCCCCGACACCTTCGGCCCCGCGATCACCGCGAAGCTCGAGGCCGGCGAGGCCACCGCGATCACCTGGGGTTCCTGGAAGCACCCGGAGAGCGGCTGGCAGGTCCGCGTCCGCTACACCGCTGGCGAGGTCGAGCACGACGCCCAGTGGCACTTCGACCCGAAGACCTCGACCCTGGCGCCGGACAACGGTGACGCACACCGGCTGTCGCACACCGACGACGAGGGCATCGCCCCGCGGCTGCGTGCGGTCGAGTTCGAGCAGCAGGACGACGACGGCACCCGGTTCGACTCCGGCGCCTTCCGCGTCGACGAGCCGGAGCAGCCGGCCGCCGAGCCCGAGCCGTCCCAGCACGCGCCGCTCCGTGCACCGCTGCCCCGCATCGGCCAGGCCGCTGTGGAAGAGCGCGCTCCCGGCAACGAGACCGCCGACCTGCTCGAGGCGCTCCGCCGTCGCCGGGGTGAGCGCGAAGCAGCGTCCTTCGGCGAACAGCGCGACGAGCCAGCCCGCGGCACCTCCATCAGCGTCGTCGACATCCCGCTGCAGGGCTTCGAGGACGGCGGCGCCCACGACACCGCACCGCAGTCGTCCGACGCCCGCCCGGCCTCGGCGCCGGAGCCCGAGAGCCGCGGCGAACGCAAGAAGCGCAACCGCCGCTCGATGCCGAGCTGGGACGAGATCGTCTTCGGCACCCGTCCGGACGACGACCCGGCCTGACCGGCACGCCCACCGACCGTCGGCGCTGACGCCTCGCGCGGGCGCTGGCGACGCTAGTGGGAGAACGCGCCGGCGAGCCGGAGCGGGACGATAGTCTCCTCGTCGGTCATCGCCCCGTGCTGGCCGACCATGCGCTTCGGCGTCTCGTCCTCGCGCAGGGCACGGTCGTCGTTGAACGCCCACGAGCCACGCGCCACGACGAGCACGTCGCCGATCCGCGGCAGCACCTGGTCGGACACCTGCCCGAACCACCCGGCCTCGATCGCCTCGGCACGGCTGGCGACGTACGCCTTCTTGCCGTAGCGGGCCCGGAACGCGCCGACGAGGGCGCGGACGTCCGTGCCGGGTGCGACGGTGAGCTGGCGGCAGCGAGGGTCGCCCGCGACGCCGACCACGTCGGTGAGCAGTAGCGGGTCGATGGCGATGTTCGCGTGGTCCGGCACGTCGAGCACACCGTGGTCCGCCGTCACCAGGACCCCCACGTCGGCGGCGGTCCGGGCATCGAGGCGGACGAGTTCCCCGTCGAGCAGCTCGAGGGCAGCCGTCCACCGGTCGGACTGCCAGCCGTGCTTGTGTCCGATGGAGTCGAGCTCCGGCACGTACAGGTAGACGAGCGAGCGGCCGGTGGCGGTCTCGGCCAGT
Source organism: Curtobacterium sp. ME12 (assembly GCF_903970855.1). Classification (NCBI taxonomy): domain Bacteria; kingdom Bacillati; phylum Actinomycetota; class Actinomycetes; order Micrococcales; family Microbacteriaceae; genus Curtobacterium; species Curtobacterium sp. ME12. The sequence goes on along the minus strand of NZ_CAJCKD010000011.1, from coordinate 17,265 downwards.
GCCGCGTCGATGCGCTGTGGGATCGTGTCCGCCGACACGTACCGTGCGCCGCCGAGCACGTTCGCGGTCATCCCGGACGAGCGGTACCGGTCCGGCCCGACGACGACGGGGTCGAGCCCGAGCTCCGCGGCCCGGGTGAACAGGGTCCGGGTCAGGAACCAGTCCGCGGGGACCTCGGTGTCCCAGCCGCCGAGCAGGTTCATCACGGCACCGGTGTCCGGGTTCCAGCCGCTGTAGCCGATGACGCCGTGCGTGCCGGGCGACCGGCCGGTGGTCAGGGTGCTCAGCGCGGCCGCGGTCGTGGTCGGGAACCCGCTCCGCAGCTTCTTCGCGGTGCCGGTGCCCTTCGCGCCGGTCAGCCAGCGGGCATGCCCGGCGCGGGCCGCCAGCGCGGCGGAACCGAGGCCGTCGACCAGCACGACGATCGCCGAGCGGGCGGGGCGGAGGGTGATCCGGGCCTCCAGGCCGTCGTTCCGCAACCACGCGTCGTCCGCAGCGCCGAGCGCCACGAGGCAACTCGGGAAGACGTCGGCGAGGTTCGCGACGGCGTCGGGGGCCGTCGGTACGCTTGTTCCCATCCCACGAGTCTCCCAGACGACTCCGGTTCTCCAGAAAGGTGCCATGGCACGCACGGACGTAGTCGGCCTGCCCGACGGTGAGCGCATCGAGGACGTCGACGTCTCCGAGGAGATGCAGGGCTCCTTCCTCGAGTACGCGTACTCCGTCATCTACTCGCGGGCGCTGCCCGACGCCCGCGACGGCCTGAAGCCGGTGCAGCGTCGCATCCTGTACCAGATGGCCGAGATGGGGCTGCGGCCCGATCGCGGACACGTCAAGAGCGCCCGCGTCACCGGCGAGGTGATGGGCAAGCTGCACCCGCACGGCGACGGCGCGATCTACGACGCGCTGGTGCGGATGGCCCAGCCGTTCACGATGCGCGTGCCGCTCGTCGACGGCCACGGCAACTTCGGCTCGCTCGACGACGGCCCCGCTGCCGCCCGGTACACCGAGGCCAGGCTCGCCGAACCGTCGATGGCGATGACCGAGGGCCTCGGCGAGGACGTCGTCGACTTCGTCCCGAACTACGACAACCAGATCATGCAGCCGGGCGTGCTGCCGGCGGCGTTCCCGAACCTGCTCGTCAACGGCGCCTCGGGCATCGCGGTCGGCATGGCGACGAACATGGCGCCGCACAACCTGGGCGAAGTGGTCGAGGCGGCGAAGCACCTGCTCATGAACCCGCAGGCCAGCCTCGAAGAGCTCATGGAGTTCGTGCCCGGCCCCGACCTGCCGTCCGGCGGCACGATCGTCGGGCTCTCCGGGGTCCGCGACGCCTACGCCACCGGCCGTGGTTCGTTCCGCACCCGCGCGAAGGTGAGCGTCGAGAACCTCACGCCGCGCAAGGTCGGGCTCGTCGTCACCGAGCTGCCGTACCTCGTCGGCCCCGAACGCGTCATCGAGAAGATCAAGGACGGCGTCCAGTCCAAGAAGCTCGTCGGCATCTCCGACGTCAACGACCTGACCGACCGCAACCACGGGCTCCGGCTCGTCATCGGCATCAAGAGCGGCTTCAACCCCACCGCCGTCCTCGAGCAGCTCTACAAGCACACCCCGCTCGAGGACGGCTTCGGCATCAACAACGTCGCCCTGGTCGGCGGGTCACCGCGCACCCTCGGGCTCCGTGAGCTGCTCGACGTCTACGTGCAGCACCGGCTCGACGTCGTCACCCGGCGGTCGCAGTACCGGCTGGCACGGCGCAAGGAACGGCTGCACCTGGTCGAGGGCCTGCTCATCGCGATCCTCGACATCGACGAGGTCATCCAGGTCATCCGCACCTCCGACGACTCCGAGGCGGCGCGCAACCGCCTGCGCGACGTCTTCGACCTGTCCGAGGTGCAGGCCGAGTACATCCTCGAGCTGCGCCTGCGCCGCCTGACGAAGTTCTCGCGGATGGAGCTCGAGGCCGAGCGCGACCAGCTGCTCGCCGACATCGCCGCCCTCGAAGAACTCCTGGCATCCGACGAGCGGCTCCGCGCGCAGGTCGCCCTCGAGCTGACCGAGGTGTCCGACAGGTTCGCGACCCCGCGCCGCACGCTGCTCACCGAGGCCGACGCCCCGGTCAAGGGCGGTCGGAAGGCCGCGGTCGACCCGGAGTCCCTGCAGATCGCCGACTCCCCCTGCCGCGTGCTGCTCTCGACCACCGGACGGCTCATCCGCGTCGACATCCCGACGTCGGAACTCGGCATCGTCCGCGTGCCGAAGCGCTCCAAGCACGACGCCGTCCGCTCCGCCGTGGTGAGCACGGTGCGGGGGCAGATCGGCGCGATCACCTCGACCGGTCGGGTCCTACGACTCTCCCCCGTCGACGTCCCCGCCGTGCCGCCCGCCGCGGTCCGGCTCGACGCCGGCGTCCGGGTCACCGACTTCCTGGCGCTCACCAAGGGCGAGACCGTCGTGGCGATCGTCGACCTGTCCGGCGCGTCGTCGGACTCGCTGGCGATCGGCACCGCGCAGGGCGTCGTCAAGCGCGTCGTCCCCGGCGTCTGGCCGGACAAGCCCGAATTCGTCGCGATCGGTCTGAAGCCCGGCGACCACGTGGTCGGTGCCGCGCAGGCGCCCGAGTCCGACGATCTCGTGTTCATCAGCTCGAACGCGCAGCTGCTGCGGTTCCCGGCGTCCGTCGTCCGCGCGCAGGGGCTGCCCGCCGGTGGAGTGGCCGGCATGGCCCTCGCCGACGGTGCCTCGGTGATCTGGTTCGGCTCGGTCGCACGATCCGACGACGCCGTGGTCGCCACGGTGTCCACCACCTCGACAGCCCTGCCCGGCACCGACGCCGGCCGTGCCAAGGTCTCCGCCCTGTCGGAGTTCCCGGCGAAGGGCCGTGCCACCCAGGGTGTCCGGGCGCACGCGTTCCTGAAGGGCGAGGACGGGCTCACCGTGGGATGGGCGGGCATCGCGCCGCCGCACGCCGTCGGCACGGACGGCGCCGCGCGGACCCTGCCCGACTGGCTGTCGAAGCGCGACGGGTCCGGCGCCCCGCTCGAGGCGGTCATCGGCTCGATCGGTGGCAGCGCCGCGACGCTCGACGGCACCGCAGGCGAGGCGTAGGCGCGCGCTGGCGTCCGCCACGTTCAGCGTCTGGCGCCACCTCACGCGCTCGGCACCCCGTGGCGCGTCGCCCCGCGCCTGAGAACGCAGACGACAGCGGCCAGGAGGCGCGGGACGGCACCGCCACGGGCCTCCGGTCCGCCGTCCCAGAAGCGACAGAACCCCGCCAACGGTCGGCGGGGTTCTGTCGCTCTTGCGGGATGGACCGCGTGCGTCGGCCGAGCGGTGTCGCTTCCGCCGCGCGCTACGCGTCGATGCGGTCGCGGTCCAGGCCGTCGCCCGCCAGGATGAACTCCTTGCGCGGTGCCACGTCGTTGCCCATGAGCAACTCGAACACCTTCGCCGCGCCCTCGGCATGGGTGACGTTGACCCGGCGCAGGGTGCGGTGCGCGCGGTCCATCGTGGTCTCGGCCAACTGGTCCGCGTCCATCTCGCCGAGGCCCTTGTACCGCTGGATCGGCTCCTGGTACTTCTTGCCCGTCTTCTCGAGCTTCTTCAGCACCGTCTGCAGCTCCTGTTCGGAGTACGTGTACAGCGTGTCGTTCGGCTTGCCGCGGTTCACCACGACGACCCGGTGCAGCGGTGGCACGGCGGCGAAGACGCGGCCCTGCTCGATCATCGGCCGCATGTACCGGAAGAACAGCGTCAGCAGCAGCGTGCGGATGTGGGCACCGTCGACGTCGGCGTCCGACATGATGATGATCTTCCCGTAGCGGGCCTGGTCGATGTCGAACGTGCGGCCGGAACCGGCGCCGATCACCTGGATGATCGACGCGCACTCGACGTTCGAGAGCATGTCCGACACGGACGCCTTCTGCACGTTGAGGATCTTGCCGCGGATCGGCAGCAGTGCCTGGTACTCGCTGTTGCGGGCGAGCTTCGCGGTGCCCAGCGCCGAGTCACCCTCGACGATGAAGAGCTCGGTGCCTTCGGTCTCCTGCGAGCGGCAGTCGGCGAGCTTCGTCGGCAGCGAGGAGTTCTCGAGCGCGTTCTTGCGGCGCTGCGTCTCCTTGTGGGCCCGCGCCGAGATGCGCGTCTTCATCTCGGACACGACCTTCTCGAGCAGGGCCGCCGACTGTGCCTTCTCGGTGCGCTGCGTCGAGGTGAGGATCTCGGTGATGCGCTTCGACACGACCTGGTCGACGATCTTCCGGACCGCCGGGGTGCCGAGGATCTCCTTCGTCTGCCCCTCGAACTGCGGCTCCGGCAACCGCACGGTCAGCACGGCGGTCATGCCGGCGAGGACGTCGTCCTTGTCGAGCTTGTCCTGCCCGACCTTGAGCTTGCGGGCGTTCGCCTCGACCTGGGCGCGGACCGCCTTGACGACGCCGGACTCGAACCCGGCCTGGTGGGTCCCGCCCTTCGGCGTCGCGATGATGTTGACGAAGCTGCGGAACACCGTCTCGTAGCCACTGCCCCAGCGGAGCGCCAGGTCGACCTCGCACTCGCGCTCGACCGAGGTGGAGACCATGTGGCCCTTGTCGTCGAGCATCGGCACGGTCTCGGTGAAGGTGCCGGTCCCCTGCACGCGCCAGACGTCGGTGAGGGGGCTGTCAACGGCGAGGTGCTCGACGAACTCACCGATCCCGCCCTCGTACCGGAAGCGCTCCACCACCGGCCCGGCGCCCACCGTGGTGCCCGTCGCCTCGGCCCGCGCGGCAGCGGCGTCGATCGACGCCGCGCGCTCGTCGGTGATGGTGATGCCGAGGCCGGGCACGAGGAACGCGGTCTGCCGTGCACGGGTGACCAGGTCGTCGGTGCTGAACCGGGCGTCGGCGGTGAAGATCTGGCGGTCCGCCCAGTAACGGATCCGGGAACCGGTGACGCCCTTCTTGACCTTGCCCACCACTCGCAGCTCGCTGCCCGAGGTGAAGGGCGCGAACGGAGCGTCCGGTCCGATGCCCGTGCTGTCGTCGAAGATGCCGGGCTCGCCGCGGTGGAACGACATGGCGTACGTCTTGCCGGCCCGGTCGACCTCGACGTCGAGGCGCTCCGACAGCGCGTTCACCACCGAGGCGCCGACGCCGTGCAGGCCGCCCGAGGCCGCGTACGACCCCGAACCGAACTTGCCGCCGGCGTGCAGCTTGGTGAACACGACCTCGACCCCGGTCAGACCGGTCTTCGGTTCGACGTCGACGGGGATGCCTCGCGCGGTGTCCCGGACCTCGACCGAGCCGTCGGCGTGCAGCACGACACCGATCTCGTCGCCGTGCCCCGCGAGGGCTTCGTCGACCGAGTTGTCGATGATCTCCCACAGGCAGTGCATGAGGCCCCGGGAGTCCGTCGAGCCGATGTACATGCCCGGCCGCTTCCGGACCGCCTCGAGCCCTTCGAGGACGGAGAGATGGCGTGCGGAGTAGTCGGAGCTCACCGTCGGAGTTTACCGAGCGGCACCGACAGCACCGTGTGGACACTCGCACTGGGGCCAAGCGATCCGCGCTGAGCGAAACAGGCCCCGACAATGCGTCGCTCTCAGGCATCACGTGTTGAAATGGTGCAACCACCCGGCACCACCTGCGATCCGTGAGGAGCACAGCAATGACCCAGACCGTGCAGGACCCCTCCATCGACGAAGTCAGCAACCACCAGCTGACCGCCGCCGACCGTTGCGACAGCTGCGGGGCGCAGGCCTACATCCGAGCCACCATGTCGAGCGGCGAGCTCTACTTCTGCGCCCACCACGGCGCCGAGTTCAAGGACAAGCTCGCGGCGACCGCCATCGAGTGGCACGACGAGAGCAGCCGACTCTACGAGTCGAAGTAGTCGCGACCGACACGAAGACGGGAGGCGCGGTGCCAGCTGGCACCGCGCCTCCCGTCTCTGCGTGGACGCGCTCGACGTCCACGGCGAACCGCCGTCAGGCGATGCGCTTGAACGCCTTGTCGACGTAGCGGTCGACCGTCGCGCGCGCTTCGCGTGCGTAGCGGTCGATGGTCGCCGTCTGCTCCGGGTCCGGCGCGTACTCGCGGCCCAGCCGTGCGGTGGCCGCGGCGAGGACACCGTCGGTCAGCTGCGGGTTGAGCGGCAGGATCGGACCCTGCGTGTGTGTGCCGAACGACGTGCCGACGATCGCACCCTCGACCGGGGCTCCCGCCTGGTTGCCGCCACCGGACACGACGTCGGCGAACGGGCTGACCCCGGCCGCGAGCTCGATCGTGGTGGCGTGGTCCTCGAAGCCGGCGAGACGCTTCGGTGCGCCGGGGAGCAGCGGGTACCGGGTCTCGAGGACGAAGTAGTTCACGCGGCGCTCGGCACCACGGACGGCTCGGGCGTCGAACACGCCGAAGCCCGCGACCGGCCCGCCCTCGGTCGGCACGACCTCGTTCGTCGCGAGGTCGAACCCACCGCCGACGGCGAGCACCGGCACACCATCGGTCGCGAACGCACGGAGCGCGCCGCCGATGCGGGTGACGTCGTCACCCAGGGAACGCATCGCGCTGAGCGGTCCGTTGCCGATCACGACGACGTCCGCCATGGTCGGAAGCTCGTCACCGGGCGCGTACTCGAGGACCTGGGTCTCGATGTCCGCGGCGGCCGCACGGCGGGCCAGGGCCGCGACGTTGCCACGGTCACCCGAGACGCCCATCTGCCGGGGGTAGACGTGCAGGATGGTCAGCCGGTCGGCCGTCATGCGGTCTTCTCCATGTCCGGGTGGCCCAGGGCCTTGCGGGCGATCATCATGATCTCGTAGTTGACGATGAAGTTCTTCGTCCCGCGGGTCGTCGAGCCGAGCTGCTCCATGTGCTTGATGGCTGCCTCGACGTCGGGCTCGACCCGGCCGATGCGGACACCGGCGTGCTCGAGCGCGATCGCGATCTGCCACGCCTTGTCCCCGGAGACGACGTCCACGTGGTCGAGCTTCGAGAAGTCGATGTCGTAGATCCAGGAGATGTCGGGCGTGCCCTCGTCGATCGCCATGAGGACCTGTTCGGGCTGGTCCGGCAGGGCGTCGAGGTTGAGCTGCAGGCTCGCGGCGTTCTTGAACATCGTGAACTCGGCGGACTCACCCGCGATCGGCAGACGCTCTCCGCGGCCGTAGGCGGGCTTCATCGTGCCGAAGGCCTTGGTCACGGCGTCGGCACGGAACTGCGCGCCGAGGGCCGCACTGGCCGTCGCGGTGGCCGCAGCGGCGTCGACCGCGTAGTGCAGGCCGCGGGCGGGCAGCCGGACCGGGATCTCGGCGCCGTCGAAGCGGATCGTCGCGCCGTCGCCAGTGTGGGCCACGACCTCGGCGTCGGCGGTGTGCTGGGCACGGTCACCGGCGTCGAACGAGTCGGCGTTCTGCAGGCCGTTCGGTGCCGCGGCGATGACCTCGTCGCTCGCACCGAACCGCAGGACGCGCTGCCCGGGGGTGCCGGAGTAGCCATCGAGGAACTGGTCGTCGTGGTTCGTGATGACGTTCGCCGTCGACAGTGCGGCGGTGTCGAGCATCATCGTCGCCACGCGCTCGGTCTCGAAGAACCGGTACAGCTGGTCGACCTGCACGTTGAGCATCGTCACCGTCGAGGGCGACAGGATGCCGGCTAGCTCGACCGCGAAGGCCTCGTCCACCTCGAGGATGCCGATGTCGGCCTTGAGCCGCCCGGTCAGCGACACCTCGGACAGCAGGGCCGACGCGATGCCCTGCGGCAGGTTCGCGCCGGACGGGTTCGTGAAGACCCGCAGCCCGTGCGCCCGGACGATGTCGGAGATCATGTGCGTCGTCGTCGACTTGCCGTTCGACCCGAGCACGAAGACGACGCCGTTCGGGAACTGCTTCGTCACGTGCTGCAGGAAGTCCGGCACGAGCTTCAGGACGATGTACCCGGGGTAGGCGGACCCGCCGCCCCTCGCGCGGGCGAGGGCACGGAGGATCCGCCCGATCAGGATCGGGATGAAGAAGCGCATGCCGGCTTACTCGAGGTAGTCGCGCAGCGACTGCGACCGCGACGGGTGGCGGAGCTTCGCCATCGTCTTGGACTCGATCTGACGGATGCGCTCGCGCGTCACGCCGAACGTGTCACCGATCTGGTCGAGGGTCTTCGGCTGGCCGTCACCGAGGCCGAAGCGCATGCGGATGACGCCCGCCTCGCGCTCGGACAGGGAGTCGAGCAGGCTCTCGAGCTGCTTCTGCAGCATCGTGAAGCCCACCGCGTCAGCCGGCACGACCGCCTCGGTGTCCTCGATGAGGTCACCGAACTCCGAGTCGCCGTCTTCACCCAGGGGCGTGTGCAGCGAGATCGGCTCGCGGCCGTACTTCTGGACCTCGACGACCTTCTCCGGGGTCATGTCGAGCTCGCGGGCGAGCTCTTCCGGAGTGGGTTCGCGACCGAGGTCCTGCAGCATCTGGCGCTGGACACGGGCGAGCTTGTTGATGACCTCGACCATGTGCACCGGGATGCGGATGGTGCGGGCCTGGTCGGCCATGGCACGGGTGATGGCCTGACGGATCCACCACGTCGCGTAGGTCGAGAACTTGAAGCCCTTCGTGTAGTCGAACTTCTCGACCGCACGGATCAGGCCCAGGTTGCCCTCCTGGATGAGGTCCAGGAACTGCATCCCACGACCGGTGTAGCGCTTCGCGAGCGAGACGACCAGGCGGAGGTTCGCGCCGAGCAGGTGCGACTTCGCACGCTGTCCGTCACGGGCGACCCAGCGCAGTTCGCGCTCGGCGGGCTTCGACAGCCCCGTCGCGTGCTGCAGCTTGTCCTCGGCGAACAGGCCGGCCTCGATGCGCATCGCGAGCTCGACCTCCTGCTCGGCGTTGAGCAGGGCGACCTTGCCGATCTGCTTGAGGTAGTCCTTCACCGGGTCGGCCGTGGCGCCCGTGATGGTCGTCGAGTAGACCGGCGCCTCGTCGTCGTCGGTCTGCGAGATGACGAGCGCACCGGCGGCGACCGCGGCAGCGGCGTCCGGCTTGGCCGTCTTGTCGTCGGTGTCGTCGGCCTCGTCGGTCGGCTCCTCGACGGGCTCGTCGGAGGCGATCGCCTCGTCGACGGCGTCGGTCTTCTTCGCCTTGGGTGCTGCCTTCTTGGCGGGCGCCTTCTTGGCGGGGGCCTTCGTGGCACGCTTCTTCGGCGCTGCGGTGCCCTCGGTGTCCGTGGCGTCCTCTGCCACGGCGCCCTCGGGCTCGGTGTCCTTCGTGGGATCGATCGTCGTGCTCCGGGCAGCCATGCGATCACCTCTCTCGTCGTGCCACGTTCGTGGGGTCGTGGCCTCCCTCGCCGCCCAGGTCCCGCGCCGCAGTCCCCCGCGTCGTACGAGTCCTACCGTTCCGGGCAGCACTAGGACCCATGTCAAGTCCCCCGAGTTCACCGGCGCACCGAAGTGTTCCGACAGACAGGGGGCCCGAACGGGTCCGTGATCATTATTGCACGTGCCGCTTCCGCAGGCGTGCAACGAGTGCAACCCAGAGCGGCCCGACGCGTATTCCCTCTTCCGAGTGCAGCACCCGGCGGGTCCGACGGCGCGCGTGCAGCAGCATCCCGACGCCCAGACCGACCACGACGTACTGCACGGTGAGGGCGATCCGGAAGTTCTCCCAGGCGAACACCTCGGTGCCCGACGCCCGCGCAGCAACGTCGAGGAGGACGCCGATCAGGTACATCATCACGAAGGCCGCCAGGAACCCGCCGACGTTCACGACGCCGTTCGCCGAGCCGAGCGAGCCGACCGGGTTGAAGGACCGGGCGAAGTCGAAGCCGATCAGGGAACCGGGCCCGCCGATCCCCATCGCGACGACGAGCAGCACGAGCAGCCACGTCGGCGGGTGCCCGGGCCAGAGCAGGATCGCCGTCCAGAGCACCGCGAGCAGGACGACGACGCCGAGCACCAGGTTCGACCGGCGCATCGGGAACCGCGCGCAGAGCACGCCGAGCACCGGACCGGCGACGAACCCGACGACCACGATGATCGTGAGGAAGCCCGCCGCCTCACCCGGGGAGTACCCGAGCCCCCGGAGCATCGGGACACCCCACAGCAGCGAGAACACCGTGCCCGACGACTGCGTGACGTAGTGCGACCAGAACCCGAGCTGCGTGCCCGGGCGCCGGAGCGCGTGCCCGAAGGTGCGGAACGCGGCGCCCCACGAGTGCGGCAGCGGGATCGTGTCCGTCCGCACCGGCACGGGACCGTTCCGCACGAAGACCGCTGCGAGCACCATGCCCACGGCGCTGGCAGCGGCCGCGACGCCGAACGCCGGCGTCCAGCCCACCGTGTGCAGGAGCACCGCGAACGGGAACGCCGACAGGATCTGGCCGATCTGCCCGAGGTTGCCCGTCCACTGCGAGATCTGCGGGAGGATCCGGCCGCTGAACCACATCGGCACCAGACGGATGACCGAGATGAAGGTCATCGCGTCACCGGCACCGACGAGCACCCGCCCCGCGATGGCCGGCCCGATGGACGGGGACACCGCGACGATCGCCTGTCCGACGACCAGCAGCGCGGCGCCGAGGAGCACCAGCCGGCGCGGGCCCACGCGGTCGAGGGCGATCCCCACCGGGATCTGGAGCCCCGCGTAGACGGCGATCTGCACCACGGCCAGGGTGGACAGGACCGCGGCGGAGACGGCGAACCGGTCCTGCGCGTCGACTCCGGAGACCCCGAGGGAGGACCGCTGCACCACGGCGAGGACGTACGCGAGGACCGCGACGCCCCAGATCAGGAAGGCACGACGGGAGTTCACCGGACCAGGCTACCGACGCCTCCCCGCGTCGATGCGCGACGAGCGTCGTCGACGCGCGCCACGTCGTGCGGGCGACCAGGGGACGGCCTGGAGGCGCGGTGCGGGGCCGCCACGGGCCTCCAGGCCGCCCTGGGGGACGTCCGGACCCCGCGACGGTCAGTCGGTCGCGTCGCCCTGGGTGCGTCGGTCGGCGAGGAAGCGCTCGAGCTCGGCCGCGATCGAGTCGGCGGTCGGCACCTCGCCGTCCACGCCCGTGAGCGGCGACGCGACGGGGTTGCCCTCCATGTACGTGTCGTGCCGCTCCTCGAGCACGGACACCAGGCGCTGCAGCTCGGGGTTCCCGGCCACCTGCTCCTCGACGCGGGCGAGGAACTCGCGACCCGACTCGCGCAGGGCGTCCGTCGGGAAGATGAGCCCGGTCGCGGCGGCGATGCCGGAGAGCGCCGCGACGGCGGCGTCGGGGAACTCGGTGTCGGACAGGTAGTGCGGCACGAGCAGCACGAGCCCGGTGACCTGCGCGCCCGTCTCGGCGAGGCGGTGCTCGACCAGGTGCAGGACGTTCGCCGGCGCCTGGGTCTCGGGCTTCCAGACGCTCATCTGCTCGACCAGGTCGGCCCGGGTGCCGGAGACGGTGAGGCCGATCGGACGGGTGTGCGGGACCGGCATCGGGATGGACTGCACCCACGTGGTGTCGGCCACCTGCAGGTCGGCGGCGAGCCCGGTGACGGCGCGGACGAAGCGGTTCCACTGGAAGTCCGGCTCGTAGCCCGACAGGAACAGGAACGGCTGGCCGATCTCGTCGCGCACCAGGTGCAGCGCCAACCGTGGCGGCTCGACGGCGCTGATGTGGTCGTGCTCGAAGGTGATGACCGGGCGACGGGCCCGCCAGTCGAGCAGCACGTCGGGGTCGAACTCGGCGACGAGCTCGGTGTCGAGGTCCTCGAGGACGGAGTTCGTCACCTGCGCGACCGCCGATCCGGCATCGGCGAAGCCGGTCAGCCCGGCGATCAGGTGCAACCCTGCTGGCACGGTCGGGGCGTCCGCGTCGAACGTGTAGAGCTCCTCGGGGTGGTTCACCGTCCCCATGCTAGGCGGGGCCTCCGACGTCACCGGTGCGCGACGACCACGCCGACAGCGAACAGGCCGTCGGTAGGGTTGGAGCATGGTCCGACCGACGCTCTCCACCACCAGTTCACCACCCGAGGCCACCACCGCCGACGTGCTCGTCGTCGGGGTCCGTCCGGGCTCGTCCGGCGAGGCCGACAGCACCGCCGTGCTCGCTCCCACCGCCCTGGGCGCGCTCGACGCCCTCGCCGGCCTCGACCTCGCCGCGATCGGGGTCACCGGCGCGAAGGACCAGCTCGTCCGCCTGCCCGCCACCGGCGTCGGTGCGAAGTCGGTCGCGCTGATCGGGCTCGGGTCCGCCACGGGTGCCGCGGCGATCCGTGCTGCGGCCGGCAGCGCCGTCCGCCAGCTCCCCCGGGTCGACTCGATCACGCTCGCCCTGCCCACCGACTCGGCCGAGCTCGTCGACGCCGCCCTCGAGGGCGCGGCGCTCGGTGCGTACGCCTTCACCCGGCACAAGGGCGCCGGCACCAAGGCCCCGGCCCGCGGCGACCAGCGCATCGAGGTCGTCGCACCCGCGGACGTCGCCGCCGACGCCGCCGTGCGTCCCGCCATCGTCGCCGACGCCGCGTCGCTCGTGCGCGACCTCGTGAACACCGCCGCGGGCGACCTCGGGCCGCAGGACGTCGCCGACGTCGCGAGCGGGTTCGCCTCCGACCTGCCGCTGACCGTCGAGGTCCTCGACGAGCAGGCGCTCGAGGAGCAGGGCTTCGGCGGCATCCTCGGCGTCGGCCGTGGTTCGGCGCGTCCCCCGCGCCTGGTCGTCGTCCGGTACTCGCCGGAGTCCGCCACGAAGCACCTCGCCCTCGTGGGCAAGGGCATCACCTTCGACTCGGGCGGCCTCTCGCTCAAGCCGGCGGCGTCGATGCTCGGCATGAAGACCGACATGACCGGTGCCGCCACGGTGCTCGCCGCGACCGTCGCCGCCGCCCGCCTGGGCCTCGACGTGCGCGTGACCGCGTGGCTCGCCCTCGCCGAGAACATGCCCTCCGGCACCGCGACCCGCCCGGGCGACGTCCTGACGCTGAAGAACGGCACCACGGTCGAGGTCACGAACACCGATGCCGAGGGCCGCCTGGTGCTCGGCGACGGGATGGCCGCCGCGTCGCTCGAGCAGCCCGACGCGCTCGTCGACGTCGCCACGCTGACCGGTGCCCAGGTCGTCGCGCTCGGCGACCGCACCACCGGCCTGATGGGCAGCGACGACCTCGTCGCGAAGGTCCGCGCCGTCGCCGAGGGCGTCGCGGAGCCGATCTGGCCGATGCCGCTGCCCGAGGAACTCGAGGCCCGGCTGTCCAGCGACGTCGCCGACATCGTCAACGCCACGGTGGGCAACCCGGCCGGCGGCATGCTGCTCGCGGGCAAGTTCCTCGAGCGCTTCGCCGGCGAGGGTGTCCCCTGGGCGCACCTCGACATCGCGGGTCCGTCGGAGAACAAGGGCGGCGGGTACGCCTGGTTGGGCAAGGGTGCGACGGGCGTGATGGTCCGGACGCTCATCGCTCTCGCAGAAGACCTCCAGTCCGAGTAGTAGGTTTGGTACCGGTGGGATCGGCGCACCGACGCGCCTCCCACCGGTACTGCACGGGACGGGACCGGAACCACGCGGTCCGACCGTCGGACGCCGCCCTCCGCGGTGTCCACGTAGGGCCCGATCGGCCCGACACGCACGAGGGAGTTGCACCAGGTGACGGAACAGACTTACGACGTCGTTGTCCTCGGTGGCGGGAGTGGTGGGTACGCCGCTGCGCTCCGGGCCGCCGAACTCGGCATGAGCGTCGCGCTCATCGAGGGCGACAAGCTCGGAGGGACGTGTCTGCACCGCGGCTGCATCCCGACCAAGGCGCTGCTGCACGCCGCGGAGATCGCCGACGGCACGCGTGACGCCGAGAAGTACGGTGTGATCGCTGAGTTCGCCGGGGTCGACGTGCCCAAGGTGATCGACTACCAGCAGGGCGTCATCAACTCCAAGTACAAGGGCCTGCAGGGCCTGATCAAGGCCCGCGGCATCACCGTGGTCGAGGGCTGGGGTCGTCTGACCTCCCAGAACACCGTGCAGGTCGGCGACCAGACCGTCACCGGCAAGAACATCGTGCTCGCGACCGGCTCCTACTCGAAGTCCCTGCCCGGGCTCGAGATCGGCGGCCGCGTGATCACCAGCGAGACCGCGCTCCGCATGGACTACGTCCCGAACAAGGTCGTCATCCTGGGCGGCGGCGTCATCGGCGTCGAGTTCGCCAGCGTCTGGAAGTCCTTCGGGGCCGAGGTCACCATCGTCGAGGGCCTGCCGCACCTGGTCCCCGCCGAGGACGAGTCGATGTCGAAGCAGCTGGAGCGCGCGTTCCGCAAGCGCGGCATCGAGTTCTCGCTCGGTGTCCGGTTCCAGGGTGTCGAGCAGCACGAGAACGGCGTCGTCGTCACGCTGGAGGACGGCAAGACCTTCGACGGGGACGTCCTGCTCGTCGCCGTCGGCCGTGGCCCGGTCACGCAGAACGTCGGCTACGACGAGGTCGGTGTGGCGATGGACCGCGGGTTCGTCACCACGAACGAGCGTCTCGCCACCAACATTCCGAACGTCTACGCCGTCGGCGACATCGTCCCCGGCCTGCAGCTCGCGCACCGCGGCTTCCAGCAGGGCATCTTCGTCGCCGAGGAGATCGCCGGCCTCAACCCGGTGGTCATCGAGGACAAGAACATCCCGAAGATCACCTACTCCGACCCCGAGGTCGCGTCGGTCGGGCTCTCGCAGGCCAAGGCCGAAGAGCAGTACGGCGCCGACAAGGTCGACTCGTACGAGTACAACCTGGCCGGCAACGGCAAGAGCCACATCATCGGGACCTCCGGTTCCGTCAAGGTCGTGCGCGTCGTGGACGGACCCGTCGTCGGCGTCAGCATGATCGGTGCCCGCGTCGGCGAGCTCATCGGCGAAGCCCAGCTCGCCGTGAACTGGGAGGCCTACCCCGAGGACATCGCTCCCCTGGTGCACGGTCACCCGACCCAGAACGAAGCCCTCGGCGAGGCGTTCCTGCACCTCGCGGGCAAGCCGCTGCACGCGCTGTGACCGGCACCGGTCAGCGCGCTGTGACAACCACACCAACAACCACTGCAATCCCCCGCGAAGAGGAGTCCACCCGATGAGCGAATCCGTCAACCTCCCGGCGCTCGGCGAGAGCGTCACCGAGGGCACGGTGACCCGATGGCTGAAGAACGTCGGTGACCGGGTCGAGGTCGACGAGCCGCTGCTCGAGGTCTCGACCGACAAGGTCGACACCGAGATCCCGTCGCCGATCGCCGGCGTCGTCGAGGAGATCCTCGTGCCGGAGGACGAGACCGTCGAGGTCGGCACCGCCCTCGTGAAGATCGGTGACGGCTCCGGCTCGTCGGACGGCGGTTCGGACTCGTCCGACTCCGGCGCCGACGACATGAACGCCGCCGCTGCCGACGCCGAGGAGCCCGAGGCCGCTCCGAGCACGGAGCAGGAGGCCGAGACCCCCGCGCCCGAGCCCACGGAGCCCGAGCCCGCTCCCGCCGGTCAGACGCAGCCCGCCGCCCCGCAGGCACCGTCCGCCCCGCCCGCGGCAGCGCCGGTCCCGGCCGCCGCGCCGGTCCCGCCGCCCGCAGCCGCTCCGCCGGCAGCCGTGCCGGCCCAGGCCGCTCCGGCAGCCGCGCCGGCTCCGGCTTCCGCGCCGAGCGCCACCGCCGCCGCCGCGGTGCCGAACCCCACGCAGGACGGCGCGGCCTCCGGCTACGTCACCCCGCTGGTGCGCAAGCTCGCCAACGAGCAGGGAGTCGACCTGTCCACGGTCACGGGTTCCGGTGTCGGGGGGCGCATCCGCAAGGAGGACGTCCTCGCCGCCGCTGCGAAGGCCCCGGCCGCCCCGGCTGCAGCAGCACCCGCCACCGCGTCCGGCCCGTTCGTCGCCGAGGTCTCGCCGCTGCGCGGAACCCGCGAGAAGATGACCCGCCTGCGCAAGGTGGTGGCCGAGCGTGCCGTGCAGTCGATGACCTCGACCGCGCAGCTCACGAGCGTCGTCGAGGTCGACGTCACGAAGGTGGCGCAGTTCCGCGACGCGCACAAGGCGGAGTTCCTCGAGAAGACCGGCTCGAAGCTCTCCTTCATGCCGTTCTTCGCCCTCGCGGCGTCCGAGGCGCTCAAGGCCCACCCGAAGATCAACTCCACGGTCGAGGGCGACGAGATCGTCTACCCGGAGACCGAGAACGTCTCCATCGCGGTGGACACCGAGCGCGGCCTGCTGACCCCGGTCATCAAGGACGCGGCCTCGCTGGACCTGGCGCAGTTCTCGAAGTCCATCGCGGACCTCGCCGAGCGCACCCGGAACAACCAGCTGAAGCCCGACGAGCTGGCCGGCGGCACGTTCACGCTGACCAACACCGGTTCGCGTGGCGCGCTGTTCGACACCCCCGTGGTGTTCCTGCCGCAGTCGGCGATCCTCGGCACCGGCATCGTCACGAAGCGCCCGGCGGTCGTGAAGGTCGACGGCCAGGAGGCCATCGCCATCCGCTCGTTCGTCTACCTGGCACTGTCGTACGACCACCGGATCATCGACGGCGCGGACGCCTCGCGGTACCTCGTCGCGGTGAAGAACCGTCTCGAAGAGGGCAACTTCGCCCCGAACCTCGGGTACTGATCCCAGCAGCACGGCCGACGGCCCCGGTTCCCCTCGTGGGAGCCGGGGCCGTTCCCGTTCCGGGGGCGACGTCATCCACCGCGTCACCCGCCGCGTCACCCATCGCGTCACCCCCCGCCGAGCAGGGTCAGGGCGGCGACCACCGACCCGACGGCGACGACGAGCCCCACGAGCACACGGCGGAGCGGGAGTCGTCGATCGGCTCCGAGCGGGACCCCGTGCTCGACCACGTCGCGGAGACGCTCGAGCAGTCCCTCCTGCCCGTCCGGTGTCGGCGGTTCGGCGAACACGAGGTCGCTCGGCACAGGGGTCCAGCGGAACGGCCGGGGCGCGGCGGCGGCACGGACGACGTCGAGCGCTGCTCGTGCGCTCGGCCCGTCACCGTCGAGGGCGTCCTGCAACGCTCCGAGCACCGGGGCCTGGGCAGGGTCGGCCGGGTCGACACGGTCCCACACGGTCCGAGCCGCGAGCACGAGGGTCCGGGTCGCATCCGCCGGGTGCGCGGGGCGCGGCGGGGTCGTCGCGTCGGTTTCAACGGTCGGGTTCGTCGCGCTCGTCGGGCGGTCGCAGAGCACGACGGCACCGGGGAGGGCGGGAGAGAGTCGCGGGGGGCAAGAGAGGCCGGGGCCGTGTTCAAGTCTGAGCGTGGGGGATCGCAGTGAACCGACAGACAAACAGAAGTCGAGATCTCCGTGTGATGCACCGCGGAGTCCACAGCAG
>NZ_CAJCKD010000010.1:0-104921 GCF_903970855.1 Curtobacterium sp. ME12 | reverse complement strand
GAGGAGCGGCCCCGCCGCCCAGCGCGAGTGCCTGGGACACCAGGGCCGTGCCGATGCCCTGGCCACGGGCCTCCTGGGCGACGACCATCTCGAGCTCACCGTCACGGACCACCGCGACCCCGTGATCGACGGTCAGGACGGTCGCGCGCCCCGCGCGGACGTCCACCAGGGTCTGATCGGAGAACGGGGGAGCCTCGCCGGGGGCGACGAAGCTGCCGAGGTCGGGCAGCACTACTGCCCCATCAGGCGCTCGGCCTCGTCGTCGTAGACGTTGAAGCGGTACCCGACGTTGCGCACGGTGCCGATGAGCGACTCGAGGTCGCCGAGCTTGGCGCGCAGCCGTCGGACGTGCACGTCGACCGTGCGGGTGCCACCGAAGTAGTCGTAGCCCCAGACCTCGCTGAGCAGCTGCTCGCGGGTGAAGACGCGTGACGGGTGGGTGGCGAAGAAGCGCAGGAGCTCGAACTCCTTGAACGTCAGGTCGAGGGGCCGGCCGCGCACCTTGGCCGAGTAGCTGGCCTCGTCGATGACGACACCGGATGCCTGGATCTTCGAGCTCGTCTGGCCCTTCGCCGCACGACCGGCCGACAGCCGGATGCGGGCGTCGATCTCGGCCGGGCCGGCGCTCTCGAGCACGACGTCGTCGACGTTCCAGTCGCTGTTCACGGCGGTCAGCCCGCCCTCGGTGACGACGAGAACGATCGGCGTGGTAGACCCCGACGAGGCGAGGATCTTGCACAGGGCCTTCGCGCTGACCAGGTCGGTGCGGGCGTCCACGAACATCAGGTCGCTCTGCGGGGCGTTCACCAGCTGTGCGGCCTCGGCCGGCACGTGGCGGATCCGGTGGCTCAGGAGGCCCAGGCTCGGCAGGACGTCTCCGGGCGCGGTCGAGGTGAGTACCAGGAGCTGTGCCACAGGACCTCCGGAGGTGGATGACGTCGTGGACACATCCTAGTGATGCTCGGGAAGTCCTCATCCGGCCGGACGGTTTGCGCGGCAAGCCGCAAGCGCGCGCCGGGCGTCACCCCTGCCATGATGGAGCGCGTGACCGAGCCCGTGCCCCCCACCGACCAGCGTCGCCTGCGGCTGACGTCCGTCCTGCCGGTCTGGGTGTTGGCGGTCGTCGGGGCCGTGCTCGTGCTGACCCTGGCCGAGCGCGACGCGTTCGCCTGGCTGCTGCTCGTCTTCGTCGCCTGCGTGATGGTCAGCTTCGTGCTGCAGCTCATCACCGCCACCAAGGACGGCCTGGTCGAGCGCATCAGCATCGCGTCGTCCGGGGCGTTCGTCGTGGTCCTCGTCACCGCGGTGGTGCTCCTGGTGCGTTGAGCCGAGCCGCGTAGACTCCGAGCATGGATTCGCTGCTTGCGCTCGAGCTCTTCTACGTCGGCCTCCTCGGCCTGGCGTCGCTCGCGATCGCGTTCATCTCGGTGGTCGTCGTCGTGAAGCTGTTCAAGGGTCAGCGTTGATCGAGCTGCCCGAGGGCCTCGCCCCCGAACTGGTCCCGCTGTCGTGGCTGGTCGGCGTGTGGGAGGGCACCGGCGTGGTCGAGTACCCGGTCGGTGACGACGACGCGGTCCGGAACTACGAGTTCGGCCAGCGCGTCAGCTTCAGCCACGACGGCCTGCCGTACCTGAACTACTCGTCGACCACCTGGCTGCTCGACGACGACCACACCCCGCTCGCGGCCGAGATGGGCTACTGGCGGATCGACCGTCCGACGGAGCCCGGTGACCGGGGTCCAGCGATGCTCCTGGGTGAGGGCCCGACGCCGTTCAGCACGGTCGAGAGCGTCGAGGCGCTCCGCAACACCACCGACGGCTTCGACGTCGAAGCCGCGATCATCCACCCGACGGGCGTCAACGAGCTCTACGTCGGCCGCGTGCTGAAGGGCCGGATCGACCTGTCGACCGACGCCGTGATGCGCTCGCCGAACGCGAAGGACTACTCCGCCGCGACCCGCCTGTACGGACTGGTCGAGGGCAAGCTCTTCTGGGCGTGGGACATCGCCGCGCTCGGTCGCGAACTCACCTCGCACGCCTCGGGGCAGCTCGCGAAGGTCGACTGATGTCGGTGTTCGCCGCGCGTGACGGCTTCGTCGCGGCCGACTCCGTCGCCGCACACTTCGGCAACCCGATCGGGGAGCAGCGCCTGCTGACCCGTGGGCGCGCCGTCGTCGAGCTCGGACTCGGTGTCGTCACCGTCTCCGGACCGGACCGACTGTCGTGGCTCAACTCGATCACCTCGCAGCAGCTCAGCGGGTTGCCGACCGGTGTGAGCACCGAGACGCTCGTGCTCGACCAGGCCGGACGCGTCGAGCATGCAGCGCGCGTCGTCGACGACGGTGCGACGGTCTGGCTGCTCACCGAGCGCGCTGACGCTGCGCCGCTCGCCGGCTGGCTGGACTCGATGCGCTTCATGCTCCGGGTCGAGGTCGCCGACCGCTCCGCCGACTTCGTCACCCTCGGCTGGTTCGGCGCGGACGCCCCGTTCGCGTCCGTGGAACTGCCGGAACCGCCCGTCGCCGAGTGGGTCGACCCGTGGGGTGCCGTCACGCCGGGCGGATGGGGCTACGCCGATCTGGAGGCCCACCCCGGCTCCGACTGGACCCTCCGCATCGCCGTGGTCACCCCCGGTACCGCGGCCGCGATCGCCGCGTCGGACGTCCCCGTCGCGGGGCTGCTCGCGTACGAGGCCCTGCGGATCGCCGCTTGGCGCCCGACCCTGTCCGACGTCGACGAACGGACGATCCCGCACGAGCTCGACTGGCTCCGTTCCGCGGTGCACCTGTCGAAGGGCTGCTACCGGGGGCAGGAGACCGTCGCGAAGGTCCACAACCTCGGGCACCCGCCGCGACGGGCCGTGCTGCTGCACCTCGACGGGTCCGACGGCGTGCTGCCGGCGCCGGGCACGCCCGTGCTGCTCGACGACAAGCAGGTCGGTCGACTGTCGGCGTCGGCGATCCACCACGAGCTCGGTCCGATCGGGCTCGCCGTGGTGAAGCGCTCCCTCGACCCCACCGCGACCCTGCGGCTCGAGGCCGACGACGTCGTGGTGACCGCGGCGCAGGAGACCATCGTCCCGCCCGAGGCCGGTGCGACGGCGAACGTCCCGCGCCTGCCCCGCCTCGGAGCCGTCAGACGCTCCTAGCTCCCCGTCGACGATTGCAGAACACCGGTGTTCGCCGGTCGCACCGCGGTTTGCGCGTGTTCGGAGCGCGAACACCGGTGTCTTGCGTCGGAGGGTCAGGCGGGCTCGACGGCCGACCACGGGACGCTGAGCTCGCCGAGCCGCCAGCGCGTCACCCCGTGCAGCACCGGCCAGCCGCGGTCACGCATCCCGCGCACCGTGGCGATCCACCGCTGCCGGGGCCCGTACGTGCCGAGCGGTGCGGCGACCGCCCACGACAGGTCGAGGTCCCGCAGGAAGGCGTGCACCCGTTCGCCGGGGACGTTGCGGTGGATCAGGGCCTTCGGCAGCCGCTCGGCGACGATCGAGGGCACGTCGAGCCCGGCGAGCCGGAGCGACACCGTGAAGGTCCGCGGCGCGACGTCGTCGAGCGTCACCCACGAGGCCACCCGGCCGACCTCGTTGCAGGTCCCCTCGACGAGCGCACCACCGGGCTGCAGCCGGTCCTGCATGATCCGCCACGACCCGATCACCGCGGACTCGTCGTACTGCCGCAGCACGTTGAACGCGCGGATGACGGCTGGTCGGCGCTGCCCGGGCGTCGGCGTCTCGAAGCCCCCCAGACGGAACGTCACGCCGTCGCGGGTCCCGGCGTTCGCGAGTGCGACCCGCGAGGGCTCGATCTCGATGCCCGTCACCTCGACGTCGGGTCGGACGGCGGCCAGCCGGTCGCGCAGTTCGAGGGTGGTGGTCGGCGACGCCCCGTAGCCGACGTCGGCGACGAGCGGGTCGTCCGTCCGGCGCAGCACCGGCAGGGTCGCGATCCACCGGTCGACGCGGCGGAGCCGGTTGTACCCGGTGGTCCCGCGCGTCACGTTCCCGATGGGCATGCGTCAAGGGTACGGGGCCGGTACCGCTCGGTAGACTCGCAGACATGACCTCCACGCTCGTCCTGCTCCGTCACGGCAACAGTGACTGGAACCAGAAGAACCTGTTCACCGGTTGGGTCGACGTCCGGCTCAGCGAGCTGGGCGAGAAGGAGGCGAAGCGCGCCGGCGACCTCATCGCCGAGTCCGGCATCGTCCCCGACGTCCTGTACACCTCGCTCCTGACCCGTGCGATCCAGACGGCCGACATCGCGCTGCTGCAGGCCGACCTGGCCTGGCTGCCGGTGAAGCGCGACTGGCGCCTCAACGAGCGCCACTACGGCGACCTGCAGGGCAAGGACAAGGCCCAGACCCTCGCCGAGTACGGCGAGCAGCAGTTCATGGAGTGGCGCCGCTCGTTCGACGTCCCGCCGCCCCCCATCGCCGACGACGCCGAGTGGTCGCAGTTCGGTGACCGCCGCTACGCCGAACTCGGCGACCAGCTGCCCCGCACCGAGTCACTCAAGCTCGTGATCGACCGTCTGCTGCCGTACTGGGAGTCCGACATCACGAAGGACCTCGCCGCCGGCAAGACCGTGCTGGTGACGGCCCACGGCAACTCGCTGCGTGCGCTCGTGAAGCACCTCGACGGCATCTCCGACGACGACATCGCCGGCCTGAACATCCCGACGGGCATCCCGCTGGTGTACGAGCTCGACGACGACTTCACGCCGACGAAGCCCGCCTCCTACCTGGACCCCGAGGCCGCCGCGGCCGGTGCCGCCGCCGTGGCCGCCCAGGGCGCCAAGAAGTAGCGGTACCCGCGAGAACGCCCCGTCCGGCATCCGGGCGGGGCGTTCGTCGTACCGGTCGCAGCGCTCAGACGAAGTGCGACGCGATCTCCTGCACCAGACCCCCGACGTCGTAGGGCTTCGTCGTGTCGACCCGGATCACCGGGACGCCGGGCAGCCCGACGGGGCGGGCGTCCTCGCCGTGTTCGTCCCAGAAGGCCAGCACGTCGGCCAGGTCCCCGTGCACCTCGTGCCGCACCGGCACGGTGCCCGGTTCGTACCGGTCGCGCAGCCGCTGCTCGGCGGTGGCGCGGTCCGTGTCGCACCACACCTCGACGGCGCGAGGCGACCCGGCGGAGGCGAGTCCGGCCTCCAGGCGGTCCCGGTCACGGGACGGCAGCCACACCGCGTCGAGGACGACCCCGTTCTCCACGGCCCGCGCCATGGACCACATCGTGTCCATCGCGATGCCACCGAGCGGACGCGAGGCGATCATCGGGCCGACGACGTCGGCGAGGGGCTCCTTGATGCGGTCCTTCGACAGGAACGGGCAGCCGAGCACCTCGGCGAGGGCCGTGCCGATGCTGCTCTTGCCGGAACCGGGCATGCCGTTGACGATGATCGCGACCTGGGCCATGCCACGATCCTCGCAGACCGATCGGGCCGGGTCAGACGATCGGGCCGGGTCAGACCGCCGCGGTCGAGGTGGACGCGCCGGTCCAGTCGCCGGTCGCCAGGTACTCGACCTTCTTCGCGATCGAGACCGCGTGGTCGGCGAAGCGCTCGTGGTAGCGAGAGGCCAGCGTGGCGTCGACGGTGTCGATCGGACCGCCCTTCCAGGCCTCGCCGAGCACGAAGTCGAAGACGCTGGCGTGCAGCTCGTCGACGGCGTCGTCTTCGTCGCGGATCTCGGCCGACAGCGCGATGTCCTCGGTGGCGAGCAGCCGCGTGAGCTTCTGCGCCATCGCGACGTCGTGCCGGCCCATCTCCTTGAAGGTGCTGCGCAGGCCCTTCGGCACGACCTTCTCGGGGAAGCGCTGGCGGGCGAGCTGCGCGATGTGCTCGGCCATGTCGCCCATGCGCTCGAGCGAGGAGCTGACGCGCAGGGCGGTGACGACGACGCGCAGGTCACGGGCAACCGGTGCCTGGCGGGCGAGGATGTCGATCGCGATCTCGTCGAGGCTGTTCGCAGCGAGGTCGATCTTCTCGTCGTCGGCGATCACCTCTTCGGCGAGGGCGACGTCGGAGTCGCTGAAGGCCTGGGTGGCTCGGGTGATGGCGGACTCGACGAGCCCGGCGATCTCGGTCAGTCGCTCCTGGACGTCCTGGAGTTCCTGCTGGAAGACTTCGCGCATGGGGGAGTACCTCTCTCTGCGTACCGGACGAGTGTCGTCAGCCCAGGTGAACGAACGGTGACGCGGGGCTGAACGCTTCGCGTTCTGGCCTTCCGCAGACGGTGAACGGTACCGGAACCCCGCATGACCATCCCTACACTGGCGGCATGGACAACGCGTGGCTCGTGCCACTGTCGATGCTCCTCGGCGGGGTCTTCGGCGCGGGCGTCGTGGTGCTGATCATCACCGCCGAGCGGACGGCACGTGCTGCCGACGTGGCGGAGCGGACCCTGCCGGACGGCGTCGCAGCGGTCATCGCGACGATGCACAACCCGGCGGTCGTCATCGACCCGTCGAACACCGTCGTCGCGGCATCCCCCCAGGCCCTCACCGCCGGGCTCGTCGTGCGCCGACGCCTGGTGCACCACGAGCTGCTCGAGCTCATCGACCGGGTGCGCAAGAGCGGGGAGATGGGGTCGGAGGACCTCGAGCTGCCGCGCGGCCGCCACGGGGAGCTCATCGGCTACCTCAGCTTCCGTGCCGCCCAGCTCGGCAACCGGTACGTCCTGCTCACGGCGGACGACCTGACCGAGAGCCGGCGCATCGACGAGGTCCGCCGCGACTTCGTCGCCAACATCTCGCACGAGCTGAAGACGCCGATCGGCGCCATCGGCCTGCTGTCCGAGACCCTCGTCCTGGCCGCCGACGACCCCGTGCACGTGAAGAAGTTCGCCGCGCAGCTCATCACCGAGTCCGAGCGGCTCGGGGCGCTGACGAAGGACATCATCGAGCTGTCCCGGCTGCAGTCGGTCGACGCCCTCGAGAACAGCGAGGAGACCGGCATCGACAAGATCGTGCAGGCTGCGATCGATGCGAACGAGGTCGTCGCCCGAGCCCGCTCGATCGAGATCATCCGCGCCAAGAAGTCGAAGCTGCGGGTGATGGGCGACCGGGGACTGCTGCAGGTCGCGGTGTCGAACCTCATCGCCAACGCGGTGAAGTACTCGCCGGACAACACCCGCGTCGGCGTGGGCGTCCGGTCGTCGAAGGGCTTCGTCGAGATCGCCGTCACCGACCAGGGCGTCGGCATCCCCGAGGCCGACCTCGACCGCGTCTTCGAACGGTTCTACCGTGTCGATCCCGCACGGTCGCGCGCCACCGGGGGCACCGGCCTCGGGCTCGCGATCGTCAAGCACGTCGTCAGCAACCACGGTGGTGACGTGCGCGTCTGGTCGCAGCCCGGCAAGGGCTCGACCTTCACCATCCGTCTGCCCGAGGCAGATCCCGAACTGACCACAGCACTCGAAGAGCAACTGGAAGAGCAGCCATCGTGACCAAGATCCTCATCGTCGACGACGAGCCGGCCCTGAGCGAGCCCCTGGAGTTCCTGCTGCAGCGTGAGGGGTACGAGACCTCCGTCGCTGCCGACGGTGTGACCGCGCTGTCGAAGTTCGACGCGGAGAACCCCGACCTGGTGCTCCTCGACCTCATGCTGCCGGGCCTGAGCGGCACCGAGGTGTGCCGGCAGATCCGGACCCGCTCGAACGCACCGATCATCATGCTGACCGCGAAGGACTCGGAGGTGGACATCGTCGTCGGGCTCGAGCTCGGCGCCGACGACTACGTGACGAAGCCGTACTCGACCCGGGAGCTCCTCGCCCGGATCCGTGCCGTGCTCCGTCGTCGCACCGAGGACGACCCGGCGGACAGCGGCATCCTGCAGGTCGGCGGCATCCGGATGGACGTCGAGCGGCACACGGTGTCGGTCGACGGGTCCGAGACCCCGATGCCGCTCAAGGAGTTCGAGCTCCTCGAGCTGCTGCTCCGGAACGCCGGCCGAGTGCTGACCCGCGGGCAGCTCATCGACCGGGTGTGGGGTTCCGACTACTTCGGCGACACCAAGACCCTCGACGTGCACATCAAGCGCATCCGCTCGAAGATCGAGCGGGTCCCGTCGACCCCCGAGATCCTGGTGACGGTCCGCGGTCTCGGGTACCGCATCGAGGCCTGATGCAGACGGCCTGATGCAGACGGCCTGAGACGCACGGACAGGAGGCCCGGTGCGAGTCCGTGGGACTCGCACCGGGCCTCCTGTGCGAACGGTCCGGGCGCGGTGTCAGCCGCGCCCGTCGGGGTCAGTCGGTGCCGTTGTCGCCCTCGGACGAATCCGTCTGCGAGTCGGTCGGCTGCGTGCCGGGCACGGCCTCGCCGGTCGACTGTGCGCCGCTCTCGGACGGGGACGTCGAGGTGGGCGTCGGGGTCGGGCTCGGCGCGAGGGTCTGGTACTCCTCCTGCGAGCTCGTCAGCACCGGCACGTTGGCCGAGGTGCCCTCGGCGTCGGGGTAGCTGAAGTAGACCTTCACGAGCGAACCGGGCTCCGCATCCGCGTTGTCGAACACGATCGGCTCGGCGTCACCGGCGGTGGTGCCCTGCGTGGTGTCGCCCTCCTGCACGCTCGACTCGTCGTCGCTGCCCGCACCCGCGGCCATGGCGAGGTCGACGTGGGTGTTCGCCGGCACGTCGACGGTCTGGGTGTCGCCGCCGATCTCGATCGAGACGGTGTAGTCGTCCTGGTCGTCGTTGTTCACGAGCGTGCCGATGAAGCGGGCGCTCGCTCCGTCGTCCGAGATCAGCAGGGCGTTCCGCACGTCGACCTTGCCGGTCGAGACGTCCACGCCGTCGGTGATCTGCTTGATGTCGACGGTGTGGGCCGGCGACATGAACTCGCACCCGGTGGCGCCGAGCGCGATGGTTGCCGCAACGGCGACGGACACGAGTACCCGAGGTCGCAAGAGATTCCTCCGTAAGTCACGATGGAGACCGGGCGGTCCCCGCGCCCATCCTAGCGATCACCGGGAGGGGTGAGCGTTGAGGGTCCCCTTACCGGAACGGCCCTTGTGGTAAACTGGACGTCTGGGAACGGAGCCTGATACATGCAATTCGAGGTCGGCGAGACCGTCGTCTACCCCCATCACGGGGCGGCAACCATCTCTGAAGTCAAGACTCGCGTCATCAAGGGCGAGGAAAAGGTCTACCTGAAACTGCGGGTGACGCAGGGTGACCTGACGATCGAGGTCCCGGCGGACAACGTCGACCTGGTCGGCGTCCGCGACGTGATCGGCAAGGAAGGACTCGACAAGGTCTTCGAGGTCCTCCGGGCGCCGTTCACGGAAGAGCCCACCAACTGGTCACGCCGCTACAAGGCGAACCTCGAGAAGCTCGCTTCCGGTGACGTCATCAAGGTGTCCGAGGTCGTCCGCGACCTCTGGCGGCGCGATCAGGACCGCGGGCTCTCCGCGGGTGAGAAGCGGATGCTGGCCAAGGCCCGGCAGATCCTGATCTCCGAGCTCGCGCTGGCCGAGAAGACCGACGAGGACAAGGCATCGACCGTCCTCGACGAGGTCCTGGCTTCCTGAGCCTGACGACAGCGCACTGAACGCGACAGCACGAACGACGACCGCACGGTTCCCCGAAGGGGTGGACCGGGCGGTCGTCGTCGTTGCGGCGGGCTCCGGCACCCGGCTCGGCATCGGGACCGCGAAGGCGTTCGTGCCCGTGGCCGGTTCGCTGATGCTCGCACGGGCGCTCGAACCCCTGTTCGCGTTGCCGTCGCCGACGCTCGTCGTCGTGGTCGCACCGGCGTCGCACCTGGACGAGTGTCGGCAGGTGGTCGGTTCCGTCGCGGGTGCGGCTGCCGCGTACACGGCCGTCGTCCCAGGAGGCACGGATCGCCACGGTTCCGTCGAGGCCGGCCTGGCCGTCCTGCCGGACTCCGTCACCACGGTGCTCGTGCACGACGCGGCGCGCTGCCTCACGCCCGCCGCACAGTTCTCGCGGGTGTTCGAGGCCGTCGCCGCCGGCGACGGTGCGGGTGTCGTGCCGGCGCTCCCCGTCACGGACACGGTGAAGCGGGTCGACGGTGACGTCGTCGTCGAGACCGTCGACCGTGCGGCGCTCGTCGGGGTGCAGACGCCGCAGGGCTTCCCGCTCGCGGCACTGCGGCAGGCCTACGCGGTGTCGTCGCAGTCCGAGACGGACGACGCCGGGGTGTTCCAAGCCGTCGGGGGCACCGTCCGGTTCGTGCCGGGTGACGCCGACGCCTTCAAGATCACGACGCCGTGGGACCTCGGCCGGGCCGAGTCGATCGTGCGGGCGCGGACCGAGGCTGGTGCTGGTGCTGGTGCTGGTGCTGGTGCTGGTGCGGCTGCCGGAGCGGCGGCGGGTGCCAACCCGGCGGACGCTGTCGCCGCGGTCCGCCTCGGGCTCGGCGTCGACGTGCACGCCTTCGACGACGCCTCGCCCTGCCGTGTCGGGCTGCTCGACTTCCCCGGCGAACCCGGCCTCTCCGGGCACAGCGACGGCGACGCGGTGGCGCACGCGGTGTGCGACGCCCTGCTCTCCGCCGGGGGCCTCGGCGACATCGGCGGACGCTTCGGCACCGCTGATCCGCAGTACGCCGGCGCCACGGGCGACGTGTTCGTCCGCGGCGCGGTCGCGCTGCTCGCGGACGCCGGGCTCGTGCCGTTGTCCGTCACCGTGCAGGTCGTCGGCAACCGGCCGCGCATCGGTCGTCGCCGCGACGAGATGCAGGACGCCCTGTCCGCGGTCGTCGGCGCGCCCGTCGCCGTGTCCGGCACGACGACCGACGGGCTCGGGTTCACCGGCCGTGGCGACGGGCTCGCGGCGATCGCCACGGCACTCGTGCGTCCCTCCTGAAACCGCAGCCCCGCGCCGATTAGGGTTGAGGCGTGACCGTTCGCCTCTACGACTCCCGCGCCGCAGCCGTCGTCGACCTCGTGCCCCTGGTCGACGGACACGTGAGCGTCTACGTCTGTGGTCCGACGGTGCAGTCGTCGCCGCACATCGGGCACCTGCGGTCCGCGCTCGTCTACGACATCTGGCGCCGGTGGCTCACCCACCGCGGGTACCGGGTGACCCTGGTGCGCAACGTCACCGACATCGACGACAAGGTCCTCGACCTGGCCGCCGGCACGGACGAGGAGTGGTTCGCCCGCGCATACCGGGTCGAGCTCGAGTTCACGGCCGCGTACAACGCCCTCGGCATCCTGCCCCCGACGTACGAACCGCGGGCCACGGCGAGCGTGCCGCAGATGCACGAGATCATCCAGCGCCTCATCGACCGCGGGCACGCCTACGCCGCCGACGACGGCTCGGGTGACGTCTACTTCGACACCGGCAGCTGGGCCCACTACGGAGCGCTCACCCGGCAGCGGCGCGAGGACATGGTCGAGGCCGCCGACGCCGATCCGCGTGGCAAGCGCGACGCCCGTGACTTCGCGCTCTGGAAGGGTGCGAAGCCCGGCGAGCCGTCGACGGCCAACTGGGACTCCCCCTGGGGCGCCGGCCGCCCGGGCTGGCACATCGAGTGCTCGGCGATGTCGCGCCGGTACCTCGGCCCCGCGTTCGACATCCACGGCGGCGGGCTCGACCTGCGCTTCCCGCACCACGAGAACGAGCTGGCGCAGTCCACGGCCGCCGGGGACCCGTTCGCGTCGTACTGGCTGCACAACGGGCTGGTGACGGTCGAGGGGCAGAAGATGTCGAAGTCGCTCGGCAACTCGATCTTCGCCGCGGACTTCCTCGGATCCGCCCGTCCCGCCGTCGTCCGCTACTTCCTCGGTGCCGCCCACTACCGCTCGTCGATCGACCACCACGAGGGGTCCCTGGCTGAGGCCGAGGCTGCGTACGACCGCATCGCCGGGTTCCTCGAGCGCGCCGAGACCCGGCTCGAGGGCGTCCACCTCGCCGACGCCCCGGCCGTGCCCGAGGCCTTCGCCGCAGCCATGGACGACGACCTCTCCGTGCCCCAGGCCTTGGCCGTGCTGCACGAGACCGTGCGCACCGGCAACGCCGCCCTGGACGCCGACGATGCGGAAACGCTCGGGACCGCGTACCATCAGGTGGCTGCGATGGTGGAGGTGCTCGGCATCGACCCGCGAGCCGCCCACTGGTCGGGCGGTGGCCACGACACCTCGGCAGGCCCGCTCGCCGCCCTCGTCGAACGCCTCGTGCAGGAGCGCGCGGACGCCAGGGCAGCACGGGACTTCACCGCGGCCGACCGCGTGCGCGACGACCTCGCCGCCGCGGGCATCACGATCGAGGACACGCCGTCCGGAACACGCTGGAGCATCGCCTGAACACGGCAGTGCCGAACAGGAGCTACGCATGAAGAACGTCTCGGGAAGCAAGAAGGGTCGGCCCGGCGCCGTCCGTTCCGGTCGGAAGGGCAACAAGCAGGTCGGCTCCGGCGGCCAGGGCGCACAGGCCCTCGAGGGTCGCAAGCCGACCCCGAAGGCAGAGGACCGTCCGTACCACCCCGCCGGCAAGCGCAAGGCCGCGAAGGACCGCTTCGAAGCGGCCAAGGGCCGTCACGGTTCCTCGAGCACCCCGCAGGGCCGCACGGGCCGTCCGCCGGCACGCAAGACCGACGACTCCGAGCTGGTGACCGGACGCAACTCGGTGCTCGAGGCGCTCCGCACGAAGACCCCCTCGTCAACGCTCTACATCGCGTCCCGCATCGAGGTCGACGACCGCGTCAAGGAGATCCTGGCGCTCGCGAACCACCGCGGCGTGCCGATCATCGAGCTCATGCGTCCCGAGCTCGACCGCATCACCGGCCACGACAGCGTGCACCAGGGTGTCGCGCTCAAGGTGCCCGCGTACCAGTACGCCGTCGCCGAGGACATCGTCGAGCAGGCGTTCTCGCGCGACCAGGTGCCGCTGCTCGTCGCGCTCGACGGCATCACCGATCCGCGCAACCTCGGTGCGATCATCCGCTCGACCGCGGCCTTCGGCGGACACGGCGTCATCGTGCCGCAGCGACGTTCGGTCGGCGTGACGGCGTCGGCGTGGAAGACCTCGGCAGGTGCCGCGGCACGCACGCCCGTCGCGATGGCCCCGAACCTCACGCAGACCCTGAAGTCGCTCAAGTCGATGGGCCTGTTCGTCCTCGGCCTGGACGGCGACGGCGACGTCGAGCTCGACGGCCTCGAGCTCGCCGACCGGCCGATCGTGATCGTCGTCGGTTCCGAGGGCAAGGGCCTGTCGCGCCTGGTCACCGAGACCTGTGACGCCATCGTGTCGATCCCGATCTCGAGCGCCACCGAGTCCCTGAACGCCGGCATCGCCGCGAGCGTCACCCTGTGGGAGGTCGCGCGGCGCCGTCGCACCGCGTAGCCGCAGCACTTCGTGCGCAGGAATGGTCGCCTCCCCGAGCGGGAGGCGACCATTCCTGCTCACGGTGGCGTGCGGGGCTGGGCGTGACGGTCTGGAGGGCCGGTGCCGGTCTCCGGGACGTGGGCCGGGCCTCCAGGCGGTCACGTTCTCGACCCCCGAACGGTCAGGACACGTCGGATGGTGCCCGCCGTGTGGTCACGAGTCGTCGCTGCGCGACGCCCCAGGCGACGGTCTGCGACCAGTCGGCGTCCACCCGGCGGGGTGTCGTGACCGAGCGGAGACCGCGTCAGACCGTGGCGCGCCAGTCGTCGACGTCGTCGGACTCGTCGGACACGTCGTCGTCCAGCACCGGGATCGGCACGGTGATCGACGAGGTCGGCGGGTTGATGAGCAGGCGCTCGTCACGACGGTGTCGGAGCACGTCGTTGATGTAGGCGGTCGTGGCCTCGGGCAGGGAGACGGAGCGCTCCTCTTGCTGGGACATGAACCAGCGGTGCTCGAGCAGCTCGTGGAACACCTCGGCGGGTTCGAGCCGGCCGCGCAGGTCACGGGGGATCGAGCGGACGACGGGCTCGAAGACCCGTGAGACCCACTCGTGCGCCACCATCTCCTCGTCGAGTTCGTCACGGCCGTTCCGGGCGCGGTACGAGTCGAGGTCGTTGAGCAGGCGCCGGGCCTGGTTCTCGCCGGCGTCGAGCCCGGTGAGCCGCAGCAGTCGTCGCTGGTGGTGCCCGGCGTCGACGACCTTCGGCTGGATCCGGACCTGCGAGCCGCCCTCGGTCGTGTGGATCGAGAGCTCCTCGATGTCGAAGCCGAGCCCGTTCAGGCGCTCCACGCGGTCGTTGATGCGCCAGCGTTCCTTGATGTCGAACTGCTCGGTGCCGGTGAGCTCGGTCCAGAGCGTCCGGTACTGGGCGACGATGCGGTTCGAGACGTCGACGGGGTCGGCGTTCTCGTCGAGCCGGCCGCCGGCCTCGAGGTCGAGCAGCTCGCCGGCGATGTTCACACGGGCGACCTCGAGGTCGTTCTCGCGCTGGCCGTTCGACAGCCCGCCGGGGTAGAGCTTGCCGGTCTCGGCGTCGACCAGGTACGCGGCGAAGGCTCCGGCGTCGCGACGGAACAGCGTGTTCGACAGCGACACGTCGCCCCAGTAGAACCCGATGACGTGCAGGCGGACGAGCAGCAGCGCGAGGGCGTCGACCAGACGGGTGGCGGTCTCGGGGCGCAGCGTCTGCGAGTAGAGCGCGCGGTAGGGCAGGGAGAACCGCAGGTGGCGGGTCACGAGCACGGGGTGCAGTGGTTCACCGTCGGCGTCGACGCGGTTCGTGATGACCGCGACAGGGTCCACGCACGGCACGTCCATGCGCTGCAGGGTCCGGAGCATCTCGTACTCGGACCGGGCGACCTCTTCGCCGGTCTCCTTCACCGCGGCGACGTACCCGCTCAGGTGCACGAACCGCACGAGGTGCCGCGAGATGCCCTTCGGCAGCGCGACGATCGTGTCGTCGGGCCAGTCGGCGAGCGGCAGGTCCCACGGCAGGTCGAGCAGGCCGGGGTCGACGGTGGCGGCGGTGATGGACATCGAGTCGGGCACGGTGGTTCCTCTGGTGTCGGGGACAGCCGAGAGCCCGCGTCCGCCCTTGTGAGGCGGGCGCGGGCTCTCGGGGGAGTGCGCTGGTTACGCGCTGACGACGGCCTTGTCGTCGAGGCGGTCGCCCGACTCGGTGTCGAAGGCGTGGACGTGGCCCTGCTTCGGCGTGACGACGATCGTGTCACCGATCGACGGGTGCGCACGGCCGTCGACACGGGCGACGATGTCGGCGCGCTGGCCGTTCACGTCGGCGTGACCGTAGAGGTAGCCGTCGGCGCCGAGCTCCTCGACGACGTCGACCGTGACGGGCAGGCCCTCGCCGGACTGCGACACGATGACGTCCTCGGGGCGGATGCCGACCGTGATCTGTGCGGCACGGGCGTTCGACAGGGTGTCGCGGTCGATCGCGTGGTTGAGCGTGCCGAACTTGATGCCGCCCTCGATGACGTCGGCGGGCAGCAGGTTCATGGCCGGCGAACCGATGAAGCCGGCGACGAACACGTTGTTCGGCTTCTCGTACAGGTCGCGCGGCGTGCCGACCTGCTGCAGGATGCCGTCCTTGAGCACCGCGATGCGGTCACCCATGGTGAGGGCCTCGGTCTGGTCGTGCGTGACGTAGACCGTGGTGACGCCGAGGCGACGCTGCAGCGACGCGATCTGCGTACGGGTCTGGACGCGGAGCTTGGCGTCGAGGTTCGACAGCGGCTCGTCCATGAGGAACACCTGCGGCTGACGGACGATCGCACGGCCCATCGCGACGCGCTGACGCTGACCACCGGAGAGCGCCTTCGGCTTGCGGCCGAGGTAGTCCTCGAGGTCCAGGAGCTTGGCGGCCTCCTGCACGCGGGTGGCGCGCTCTTCCTTGCCGACACCGGCGATCTTGAGCGCGAAGCCCATGTTCTCGGCGACGGTCATGTGCGGGTACAGCGCGTAGTTCTGGAACACCATCGCGATGTCGCGGTCCTTCGGCGGGACGTCCGTGACGTCGCGGTCGCCGATGCGGATCTGACCGGAGTTGACCTCTTCGAGGCCGGCCAGCATGCGGAGCGAGGTGGACTTGCCGCAGCCCGAGGGGCCGACGAGGACGAGGAACTCGCCGTCGGCGACGTCCAGGTCGAGGGAGTCGACCGCGGGACGGCTGCCTCCGGGGTAGAGACGGGTTGCCTTGTCATAGGTGACGGACGCCATGAGCGTTCGGTCCTTCCTTCACCGGCAGGTACGTGCCGGACGATCCGAGTGAAGCGGTGTGCCCGGAGGGGCCCCGGACAGTCGCCGTCGACTGTCGGTGTTCATACAACACGAGTTCACCCGGGCGCGCCAGTGTTTTCCCCGTGGTCGGCGGCTTCCCAGAGCGCCCCACTACAATCGCCGGGTCCGTCCGCCGAGCAGGGGAACGCCGAGCGGACACCGATCAGGAGGACGACGCACCGATGAACAACCGCCCCGAGGGTGCCGCCCGCGCCGCGCGGAACGAGCGCCGTGAAGCCGCCCGCCAGCGAGCCCAGCGTGCCCGGACCCAGCAGAAGCGACGCCAGCGTGGTGTCCGGCTCGGCCTGCAGATCGGGCTCGGGGTCGTGCTCCTCGCCGCCGCGACGATCGTCACGCTCGTGCTGGTCGACTCCGTGAAGCCCGCCGGCCCCGGCCCGTCGACCATGTCGCAGGGCGGCATCACCATCGGGCAGGGCCTGGAGCCGGTGACGGCATCGGCGTCCGGATCGGCCTCCGCGTCGCCGAGCAGCGCCGCGACCGACAGCGCCGGCACCGTCCGGATCACCCTGTACGTCGACTACCTCTGCCCGGGCTGCGGTCAGTTCGAGCAGGCGAACGGCGACTACATCGAGGACCTGGTCGACTCCGGTGCAGCCACGGTCGACATCCACCCGGTCGCGATCCTGTCGAACCGCTCGCAGGGTACGAAGTACTCCCTCCGCGCCGCGAACGCCGCCGCCTGCGTGGCCGAGCACTCCCCGAACCAGTTCTACGCGGTGAACCAGGCGCTCTTCGCGAAGCAGCCGGACGAGGGCACCCCGGGCTTGACGGACGCCGAGCTCACCGACGTCGTCACGGGCGTGCAGGGGCTGCAGGAACGCAGCGCCGTCCGGAGCTGCATCGCCGACCAGGACTACGCCAAGTGGGTGGACGAGCAGACGACGGCGGTGTCCGACGGCACGATCCCCGGGTCGACGCTCAAGGAGTTCCCCGGCACGCCGCTCGTGCTCGTGAACGGGCAGCGCTACGAGCTGACCTCCCCGGTCACGAACGACGACTTCCGCACCTTCGTGGTGACGGCCGCCGGGGCGACCGACGCCACCCCGACGCCCACGCCGAGCGCGACCCCGTCGCCCACGCCGACCAAGCGCTGACGTCCGGACGAGCGCTGACGCCTCGACGAGCGCTGACGCCTCGACGAGCGCTGACGCCTCGACGAGCGCCGATGTCCCGACGAGCGCCGACGCGCTGACCACGGACGGAAGGCCCGGTGCCAGCTGGCACCCCTCCCTCGCAGGCTCGGTCGGCGCGCCCCGCGCGACGCTCCGCGTCGCCGCTGAGCGGGTCGCGCCCGTCCGTCACCGGTGCGGCTAGAGGGCAGAACCCGGGATGCTCAGGGTGTCGCAGCTCGTCGCGCCCTGCTGGTAGCCCTGCAGGAACCAGCGCTGTCGCTGCTCGCTCGACCCGTGCGTGAACGAGTCCGGGTCGACGCGGCCGGTCGCACGCTCCTGGATGCTGTCGTCGCCCACGGCGCTCGCCGCGGACAGGGCGTCGGTGATCTGCGAGCGGGTGATCGGTTCGAAGAAGGTCTCGCCGTTCGCGTCCTCGGTGGTCGCGGCGTCGCCGACCCAGGCCCCGGCGTAGCAGTCCGCCTGCAGCTCGACGCGGACACTGCCCGACGAGGCACCCGTGCCGGAGCGGTCGGTGTTCGCGAACGACCCCTGCAACTGCTGCACGTGGTGGCCCCACTCGTGTGCGACGACGTACATCTGCGCGAGCGGACCGCCGGACGAGCCGTACTGCGACTGCAGGTCGTCGTAGAACGCGGTGTCCAGGAAGATCGCACGGTCCGGCGGGCAGTAGAACGGGCCGGTCGCGGCCGAGGCCTGCCCACACGAGGTGTCGGTGGAGTCCTGGAACAGGAAGAACTCCGGTGACGTGTACGAGATGCCGAGCGACCGCGCCTCGGAGGTCCAGTAGGCGTCGAGGGACTCGGCCGCGCCCTCCATCCGGCACTCGACGCGCAGGTTGGCGTCGCGGCCGGTCCGGCACTCGGGGGCGGCGTCGACCGACTCGCCGCCCTGCTGGATCGTCGTCAGGCCGGTGCCGCCACCGACGATCCGGCTCAAGTCGAAGCCGGTGAACTGCGCGATCAGGAACACCACGATGGCGCCGACGCCCACGGCACCTCCGCCGATCGCGGTGGTGCGACCCCGCCGCTTGACCTTGCCGCCCCGGAGTTGCGAGTCGTCGTTGAACGTCATGGTCCCGAACCTACCGATCGGCACCTCCCGATCAGCAGCCCCGCGTACCGTCGGCGGCGTCGGGCACCCCGACACCTGTCGTACACCTGTCGTACAACCGGAAGGAACCGCACGATGGCCACTCCCATCAGCACCGTGATGAGCCCCGCCCGCTACGTCCAGGGCAAGGACGCGATCACCCGCGTCGGCGAGTTCATCGCCCCGATCGGCAAGCGGCCCCTGATCGTCGCCGACGACGTGGTCTGGGGCATCGTCGAGACCGCCGTCTCCGAGAGCTTCCGGTCCGCCGACCTGGCCGTGGAGCGTGTCGGGTTCGGCCGCTTCGCCACCCCCGAAGCCGTCGACGAGCTCGTCGAACAGATCCGCGCGAAGGACGCCGACGTCATCGTGGGGCTCGGCGGTGGCTCCGCGATCGACGCCGCGAAGGCCGCGGGACACCTGGCCGGCATCCGGTGGGCCAGCGTGCCGACTGCCGCGTCCACGGACGCCCCGACCTCGGCGCTCGCCGTGATCTACACCGACGAGGGTGAGTTCATCGAGTACCGCTTCTTCCCGCACAACCCGGACCTCGTGCTCATCGACACCAGGCTCGTCGCCAACGCGCCGGTGCGGTTCCTGGTCGCGGGCATCGGCGACGCGCTGGCGACCTGGGTCGAGGCCCGTGCCGCGAAGCGCGCCAACGCCGACACCATGGCCGGCGGCCTGCAGACCCAGACCGGTGTCGCGCTCGCCGAGCTGTCGTGGAAGCTCCTGCACGAGAACGCCCTGCAGGCCATCGAGGCAGTCAAGGCCCGGGTCGTCACCCCGGCGCTCGAGAAGGTCGTCGAGGCGAACACGCTGCTGTCGGGCCTGGGCTTCGAGTCCGGTGGGCTCGCCGCCGCCCACGCGATCCACAACGGGCTGACCGCGGCTCCGCAGGCGCACGGCCTGGCGCACGGGCAGAAGGTGAACATCGGGACGATCGCGCAGCTGGTGCTCGAGGGTGCCCCGGCCGAGGAGATCGAGGACTTCGTCGTCTTCACCACGAAGGTCGGCCTGCCGAACACCCTCACCGAGATCGGCCTGACGGTGGACGACCGGGACGTGCTGCGCGCCGTGGCCGAGGCCGCGACGGTGGCGGGCGAGACCATCCACAACATGCCGTTCCCGGTGACGCCCGAGCTCGTGGTCGATGCCCTGGTCGCGATCGAGGGCATCGCACGCAGCGTCCGCGCCGAGCACGGTCTGCCGGAGCCCGTGCTGTACGAGCACCACTGACGCACGGACGTTCGAGGGGTCAGGTGCGGATCAGCGGCTCCATCGTCGCCAGGTCCGCACCGATCCCGACGTCGACGAGTTCGATCCGCCCGGCGAGGGTGGCGGCGGGTCCGGTCAGCAGGCCGGCCTTCACCCCGCCGAAGGTGACGGTGACGTCGGCGTGCAGGACGTGGTCGTCGGCGACCCCGCCCGTGTCCACGTCGACGCCGCTCGGCACGTCCACCGCGACGACGAACGGCGCACGCTGGTCGCGGGCGAGCTCGCGGATGGCGTCCACGACCTCCCGCGCGGGGGACCGCAGTGCGGTCGCGCCGTGCACCCCGATGCCGAGGATGCCGTCGAGCACGAGGTCGGCCTCGAGTGCCGCCTCGGTCGCGACGTCCGCCAGCCGCTCGCCGTCGCTCCGGCCGGCGGCCCGCAGGATGTCCGCCGCCCCGCCCGCGTTCGGTCCCGAGGCGCCGGACGGGCCGTCCAGCAGACGCGCGCCGGCGTCCAGCGCCGCTGCCAGGCCGGCCTCGTGGACACGGGAACCGACGCGCAGGACCGTCACGTGCCTCCCGGCCGCTGCCAGGCGAGCACCGGCGAACAGCGCGTCACCGCCGTTGTCGCCGCTGCCGGCGAGCACGAGGACGGAACCCGGCCCGTCGACCGGCCGCACGGCCGGGTCGTCCAGCAGGTCGCCGACGATGCGAGCGAGCCCGTCGGCGGCGCGCTGCATCAGGGGTTCCCCCGCGTCGAGGTGGGGGCGTTCCGCCGCCCGGATCTGATCGCCGCCGTAGCCGTCCATGGCCACCACACTGCCCCGGTACGCTGGAGAGGACATGTCACTCGTCCCCGAAGCGCCCCGCCCCCGGTTCGTGATGTCGCCCGACGGGCTGCGACTCGCGACCTACGACTTCGGCGACCCGGACGCCCCGGCCGTCATCGCGGTGCACGGTTTCGCCTCCGGTGCGGTGCTCAACTGGCACGCCTCGGGCTGGACACGACACCTGGTCCGTGCCGGGTACCGGGTCCTGGCGCTCGACCAGCGCGGACACGGCGCGAGCGCGAAGCCGCACGACCCGGGTGCGTACTCGATGGACCTGCTCGTCGCCGACGTCACCACGGTCATCGACACGTACCTGCTCGACGACGTCGCGTTCCTCGGCTACTCGCTCGGCGCACGGGTCGGCTGGCACACCGCCGAGCGGCTGCCCGGCCGGATCTCGCGCGCGGTGTTCGGCGGGATCCCGGACGCCGACCCGATGCGTCGTGTCCGCGTCGACCAGGCGAAGGCGTACATCGCCGACGGCACCCCCATCGAGGACCGCGTCACCAACGGGTACCTGACGATGGCGGGCAACGTCGAGGGCAACGACCTCGGCGCGCTCGTGGCCATGGTCGAGGGGATGCGGAACAGCATCGAGCCGACCCCGGAGAACGCCCCGGCGCAGCCGCTCCTGATCGCCGCGGGCAGCGAGGACGGCATCCGGGACAGCGCGGTCCGGCTCGCCGAGGCCGCACCGGACGCCACGTTCTTCGAGATCCCGGGGCGCAACCACTTCAACGCCCCGACCTCGCGACCGTTCCGCGAGGCGGCGCTGCGGTTCCTGTCCGCCCCGCGCTGAGGGGTACTCGTGGGTCCCCTCGGTCGGACGGCACCGGGCGTACCGTCCCCGCCATGGACTACAGACTCCTCGGCAACAGCGGGACATCGGTGTCGACGCTGACCCTCGGCACCATGACGTTCGGCAGCGAAGCCGACGAACCCACCTCACACGCCATCCTCGACGCCTTCGTGGCCGCCGGTGGCACGCTCGTCGACACGGCGGACGTCTACTCCGGCAACGAGTCCGAGCGGATCATCGGCCGCTGGCTCGCAGCACACCCCACCGAGGCCGCGCAGGTCGTCCTCGCCACCAAGGGCCGGTTCCCGCAGGGCGACGGCCCGAACGACCTCGGCCTGTCCCGACGACACCTGCGCGTGGCCCTCGACGCCTCGCTCGAGCGGCTCGGCGTCGACCACATCGACCTGTACCAGATGCACGCGTGGGACGCCCTGACCCCCATCGACGAGACCCTGCGGTTCCTCGACGACGCCGTGTCCGCCGGCAAGATCGGCTCGTACGGGTTCTCGAACTACCTCGGCTACCAGGTCACCAAGGCCGTCTACGAGGCGAAGGCGCACGGCTGGGCACCGCCCGTCACCCTGCAGCCGCAGTACAACCTGCTCGTCCGCGACATCGAGCACGAGATCGTCCCCGCCTGCCTCGACGCCGGCATCGGCCTGCTGCCCTGGTCCCCCCTAGCCGGCGGCTGGCTCTCCGGCAAGTACCAGCGCGACGAGGCCCCGTCCGGTGCCACCCGCCTGGGCGAGAACCCGCAGCGCGGTATGGAGGCCTGGGAAGCACGCAACGGTGACGAGCGCACGTGGGAGGTGCTCGACGCCGTCTCCGAGGTCGCCGACGCCCACGACGCGTCGAAGTCGCAGGTCGCACTGGCCTGGCTGCTGGCCCGGCCCGCGGTCACGAGCGTGATCCTCGGCGTCCGCACCCTGTCGCAGCTCGAGGACAACCTCGGCGCCGCGGACGTGGTGCTCACCGACGACGAACTCACCCGACTGACCGACGCCAGCGCTCCCCGCATCGACGACTACCCCTACGGCACCGCCGGCGTCGCGCAGCGAGAGCGGAAGATCACGGGCGGACGCTGAGCTGGCGGGCGCTGAGCCGGCGGACGCTGAGCGGACAGGGCCGCTGCGCGTTCGTGCACATCGTGCGGATTTCCGCGGATGTGGGGTCAGGGTGTGGACGCGCAGGTCGGTGAGGTGTCATCCTCGTCGCACGACCGGCTGGTTACCGCGTCCAGCGCCCGGAACGCCCCCTGATCCGCGTTCCGTGTGCCGATGCCCCGGGCGAGACTTCGCCCGGGGCATCGCTTCGTGTGGGGCCGGCAGCGGGACTTGAACCCGCAACCCCCGTATTACAAGTACGGTGCGCTACCAATTGCGCCATGCCGGCTGACGCCGCTCATCTTACCGGTGAGGGCGTCCGGGGCTCACTCGCCCGACTTCTCCGAGAAGTTCAGCGAGATCGAGTTCATGCAGTACCGGTCACCCGTGGGGGTGCCGAACCCGTCCGGGAACACGTGGCCCAGGTGCGAACCGCAGTTCGCGCACCGGACCTCGGTGCGGGCCATGCCGAGGGAGTTGTCCTCGATGAGCTGCACGGCGTCCGGGTTCACCGACTCGTAGAACGACGGCCAGCCGCAGCCGGAGTCGAACTTCGTGCCGCTCTTGAACAGCTCCGCGTTGCAGGCCGCACAGGTGTAGACGCCGGCACGCTCCTCGTCGAGGAGTTCACCGGTCCACGGTCGTTCGGTCCCCGCCTGGCGGAGGACGGCGTACTGGTCCGGGGAGAGCTCCTCGCGCCACTGGGCGTCGGACTTGTCGACGTTGTATGCCATTGGTTCCTCCTGCTTCCGGCCGGGCTCTTCCGGGCGCTCCCGACCACTTCACTAAACTCGCCACGATGTCCGAGCATTCCGTGCACCACGCCCGCTGGACCCGTCTGACGACGGACGAACTGTACGGCATCGTCGTCCTGCGCAACCGCGTGTTCGCGCTCGAGCAACGGGTCACCGCCGAGGACTTCGACGGCCGTGACCGCGAGCCCGACACCGAGCACTGGTGGTTCGGCACGGACACCGATGCGGTTGGGTACCTGCGGCTCATCCGCCCGGCGGTC
Source organism: Curtobacterium sp. ME12 (assembly GCF_903970855.1). Classification (NCBI taxonomy): domain Bacteria; kingdom Bacillati; phylum Actinomycetota; class Actinomycetes; order Micrococcales; family Microbacteriaceae; genus Curtobacterium; species Curtobacterium sp. ME12. The sequence goes on along the minus strand of NZ_CAJCKD010000010.1, from coordinate 81,561 downwards.
GACGAGGTCCACCCCGACGGCGAGGAGTCGCCGGCGTGGGTGATCGGCCGCGTCGCGACCGACCCGGACCACCGTGGGCAGGGGATCGCCGGCCGGCTCGTCGCCGCCGTGCTCGACGAACACGGACACGAGCCGTTCGTCCTGCACGCCCAGGAGTACGTCGCAGCCCTGTACGAGCGGTACGGCTTCGTGCGGTTCGGGGAGCCGTACGACGAGGCCGGCATCCGCCACGTGGGCATGTACCGGCCCGGGCGCTGATGGGCACCCGCGCCCGGTACGACGCGTTCGCGGACCGGATCCAGGCCGTCTCGCCGTCGTACGCCGCCTGGGCACGGTCGCTCGACGACTCCCTCGTCGCGCTCCTCGCCGAGGTCCCCGAGCAGCAGCGGCAGCCGGAACTGTTCTTCGCCGTCGCGCGGCGGCTGGGCGCGGACCCGTCGGACCCGGGTGCGCTGCGCGCGCTCGGCCTGGAGGCCCGCCCCGCGCTCGTCACGGCCCTCGCCTCCGCCACGGTGCAGGCCAACGACCCGCAGCGGCTCGCGCCGGTCGTCCCGCTGTTCGCGGCGCTCGCCGAGCGGTCGACGCGTCCGCTCGGCCTGGTCGACGCAGGGGCCGCCGCCGGGCTGTGCTCGATCCCGGACCGGGTGACCCTGGACTACCGGGTCGGTTCCGGAGCCGCGGTCCTGCGGATGCACACGGCCGTTACCGATCCCTCGGTCCGGCTGGTGGCGGACGCCTCCGGGGCCGTCCCCACACCGGCGATCGTCCCGATCAGGGTCGGTGCCCGTGTGGCCCTCGACCCGAACCCGATCGACCTGTCGGTCCCCGGTGCGTTCGACCGGCTCGTCGAGGCCGTCCCACCCGAGGCGTCGGACCGGACCGCCCTGATGCGTCAGGCTGCGCGCGCGACGCTCGCCGTGCCTCCAGACCGGCTCGTCGGTGTCGTGCCGGGTGACCTCGACCGTGCACTGGACGCCCTGCCGGACGACGTCGAACCGGTCGTCCTGACCACCGGGACCCTGGTCTACGTGCGGGGCGCGGACCGGCAGCGGTTCGTCGACCGGATCCGTGAGCGGGGGGTGCACTGGATCGCCCTCGAACGCACCGGGATCCTGCGCGGGGTGGCGGCGACGCTGCCCGACGACGTGGACGCGGCCGATCCGGACGCCTTCGCGACGGTCTCACTCGACGGGGGCGCGGTGGCCGTCTCCGACCCGTTCGGGACACGAGTGCGCTGGTTCCGCGCGCCGGACCTGTGACCGGTGTTCGCGACAGTCCAGCGCCGTGCCAGGGTCCGGATCGACTCCACCCCTACGATGTGCGAGACCCGTTACCCGACCGTGATCGGAACCGCCGTGACCAGCCCCACCGACGAACGCAGCGTCGACGAGCGCAGCGCTGACCAGCTCAGTGCTGACCAGCTCAGTGAGCTCGCGAAGCACGTGCTGACGTTCGAGCAGGACCGGGCACGGCACGACCGCACGAAGGAAGCGGAGATCCGGGTGGAGTTCGAGATGTCGGCGGCGCGCTACTACCAGGTGCTGAACCGCGTGATCGACTCGCCCGCGGCACTCGCGTACGACCCGCAGCTCGTCAGCCGGCTGCAGCGGCTCCGTCACGCGCGCACCAGCGCCCGGGCGACGCGCAGCTTCGTCGCGCCCGGCGCAGCTCCCGAAGGACGTGAAGAGGAACGATGAGCACGAGATTCCCCCGAGACCGGTTCGACGACGTCGCCGACGGCCCGCGGGTCGGTGCGCACCGCGGTGCCCAGCGTCGCGGCCGTGGCTGGATCGCCTTCGCCTGGGCAGCACTCGCCACGGGTGTGCTCGTCGGCATCGGGGTGCTCGTCCTCGCACTGCTGAACGGCAGCTACTCGTTCAACGGATCCGACTCGCCCTCGGCCTCCACGTCGGCGTCGGCGACCGCGAAGCCCTCGGCGACGTCCAAGCCGTCGGCGTCCTCGTCCGCCGGTTCCGGCTCCGCGGGGTCGGGCAGCGCTGCGGCCGCGACGCCGGCACAGCAGGGCACCACCACCGTCGTCGTGCTGAACGGCACGACCACCACGGGCCTCGCAAGCCGGGCGAGCGCGGCGCTGACCGGCGCCGGCTGGCAGGTCGCCTCCACCGGTGACGCCGGGACGACCGGGTCGACGTCGACGATCGTCTACTACCAGCAGGCGTCGCAGGCGGCGGTCGCGCAGGGCATCGCGAAGCAGCTCGGCGTCACGGCGGTGCAGCAGTCGGCGGCGTTCCCGAACGCCGACGTGAGCGTCGTCCTCGGCGCCGACTACACCGGCTGATCGGCCGCCGCGGGGCGTCCTGCCGGTCGTCGAGCCGCGTTTTCCGCGCATTGTGTGACGGCTGTGTTTCGAGCACGTTGATTTCTGACGGAATCGACGTGAAACAACGTCACACCTCTTGCCTGATCGGACGGGTTCGGTCAGAGTCCCATGCAGACGACGATCACGTCGTTCCGCACTGCAGTACCAGGGAGCAAGAGATCATGGCCAACGGAACCGTGAAGTGGTTCAACGCTGAAAAGGGCTTCGGCTTCATCACCGTGGATGGAGGGGGCCAGGACGTGTTCGTGCACTACTCGGCCATCGACATGTCGGGTTACAAGGTCCTCGAGGAGGGCCAGGCCGTCGTGTTCGACGTCGGGACCGGGTCGAAGGGCCCGCAGGCAGAGTCCGTCCGCCCCGCCTGAGCACCACCACTTCCAGAACGCGCCGTCCCGCCAGGGGCGGCGCGTTCGTCGTGTGCGGGGACCGCGACCGGCGCGGGGAGCGCGACCGCGGCGGTGGTGCGGGGTCCGCCGGACGCGACGTGTCCTGGGAAGTCGTCACGAGCCTCCCGACTGTGTTGCACTCACACCCGTCGAGTGCCAGAATCGGCGTTGGCACTCGCTCACGCTGAGTGCCAGCACGACCCCCAAGACGACGTCCGGGAGGGACGAAAAACCACATGGCTAAGATCATTGCTTTCGACGAGGAGGCCCGCCGTGGCCTCGAGCGCGGCCTGAACCAGCTGGCCGACGCCGTGAAGGTGACGCTCGGCCCGCGCGGCCGCAACGTCGTCCTCGAGAAGAAGTGGGGTGCCCCCACGATCACGAACGACGGTGTCTCCATCGCCAAGGAGATCGAGCTCGACGACCCGTACGAGAAGATCGGTGCGGAGCTCGTCAAGGAGGTCGCCAAGAAGACCGACGACGTCGCCGGTGACGGGACGACCACCGCGACCGTCCTCGCCCAGGCGCTCGTCCGCGAGGGCCTCCGCAACGTCGCCGCCGGTGCCGACCCCGTGTCGCTCAAGCGCGGCATCGAGAAGGCCGTCGCCGCCGTCTCCGACCAGCTCCTCGCCAACGCGAAGGACATCGAGACCAAGGACCAGATCGCCGCGACCGCGTCGATCTCGGCCGCTGACCCGACCATCGGCGCGCTCATCGCCGAGGCCATCGACAAGGTCGGCAAGGAAGGCGTCGTCACCGTCGAGGAGTCGAACACCTTCGGCACCGAGCTCGAGCTGACCGAGGGCATGCGCTTCGACAAGGGCTACCTGTCGCAGTACTTCGTCACCGACCCCGAGCGTCAGGAAGCCGTCTTCGAGGACGCCTACATCCTGATCGTCAACTCGAAGATCTCGAACATCAAGGACCTCCTGCCGGTCGTCGACAAGGTGATCCAGGCGGGCAAGCAGCTCCTGATCATCGCCGAGGACGTCGACGGTGAGGCCCTGGCCACGCTCGTCGTGAACAAGATCCGCGGCATCTTCAAGTCCGTCGCCGTCAAGGCCCCGGGCTTCGGTGACCGCCGCAAGGCCATGCTGCAGGACATCGCGATCCTCACCGGTGGCCAGGTCATCTCGGAAGAGGTCGGCCTCAAGCTCGAGAACGCGACGCTCGACCTGCTCGGTCGCGCCCGCAAGGTCGTCATCACCAAGGACGAGACCACGATCGTCGAGGGTGCCGGCGACGCCGAGCAGATCGCCGGCCGTGTCCGCCAGATCCGTGCCGAGATCGAGGCGACCGACTCCGACTACGACCGCGAGAAGCTCCAGGAGCGCCTCGCGAAGCTCGCCGGTGGCGTCGCCGTCATCAAGGCGGGTGCCGCGACCGAGGTCGAGCTCAAGGAGCGCAAGCACCGCATCGAGGACGCCGTCCGCAACGCGAAGGCTGCCGTCGAAGAGGGCATCGTCGCCGGTGGTGGCGTCGCCCTCATCCAGGCCGGTGCCGTTGCACTCGAGGCCCTCGAGCTCGAGGGTGACGAGGCGACCGGTGCGAACATCGTCCGCGTGGCCATCGACGCGCCGCTCAAGCAGATCGCGCTGAACGCCGGTCTCGAGCCGGGCGTCGTCGCCGCCAAGGTCCGCGAGCTCGAGTCGGGTTGGGGCCTCAACGCCGCGACCGGCGAGTACGTCGACCTGATCGCCGCCGGCATCATCGACCCCGCCAAGGTCACGCGTTCGGCGCTGCAGAACGCTGCGTCTATCGCCGGTCTGTTCCTGACCACCGAGGCCGTCGTCGCCGAGAAGCCCGAGCGCACCCCTGCTGCTCCGGCTGGCGACCCGACGGGTGGCATGGACTTCTAGAGTCCGTCTGACGGAAGGGCCCCGCACGCTGCGCGTGTGGGGCCCTTCCGTGTGTGGGGGGGTGTTCGGGAGGTCACAACACCCCGCTCAGGTCCGCCGAGCGGTCACGAATTGTCGGTCTGGCCCGTTCCAGTCGACTGGGTGTGACCGCTCGGCGGCGCGGGGGCGGGGAGTCATGGCCGGTTCGTGCCTGTGGCTTGCGCTTGTGTGGGGTCCTCTCTCCCGCACAGGAGGCCCGGCTCTCCTCGTTCTCCACAGGTTCCGAGCACACATGGTCGGCTCTCGTGCCCCGCAACGACCATGGCGGCATGTCAGCTGCCCGTCGCCTCCCTGCTCCGTTCGACCGGTCCACTTTTCGCGTGGCAGATGCGGTGGGGCACGGCATCGATCCGGAACGTCTCCGACGCGCCGACCTGGCAGCCCCGGTCCACGGTGTCCGTGCGCCGATCGATTCGGTGGACTTCATCGACGCCCTCGCCCTGGTCATGCGTCCCGATCAGTTCTTCAGTCACACGACCGCCGCCGCGATCTGGGGTGCGCCACTGCCGCATCCGGTGCGGTCGGTCGGCCCGGTGCACGTCTCGACCACGAGGGACGGGAGCCGGATGCGTCGGCCGGGCGTGGTCGCGCACCGCCTCGACCAGCCGAGGACCGTGGAACACCGCGGGTTCCTGGTCAGTGTCCCTGCGCAGATGTGGTTCGAGTGCGCCGGCGTGCTCGCACGTGACGCGCTCGTCGCCATCGGGGACCACCTCGTCGGACCGGCCGGGCTCGCGACGGCGGACGACCTCCGAGCGTCGATCCGCCCCGGCACACGCTTCGCGCTCGCTGCTCGGCGCGCGCTGGACCTCGTCCGGGCCGGGGCGGAGTCGCCGCAGGAGACCTGGCTCCGACTGGCAGTGGTCGACGCGGGGTTCCCCGAGCCGGAACTGAACGTCGACGTGCACGATGGTGCGGGGCGGTTCCTCGGCCGCGTCGACATGGCGTGGTCCGAGTTCGGCATCGCGTTGGAGTACGACGGCGATCACCACCGCGAGCGCGACACCTTCCGAAACGATCAACGACGGGACAACGGGTTCGTGGTGAACGACTGGCTCGTGATCCACGCGACGGCATCGGACGCACACCGACCCGCGGTGTTGTTCGAGCGACTCCGCCAGGCGTTCGAGGTCGGAGCGGTCGGAGGTCGTCGACGGTCAGCCTGACGGCCGTGATCGCCACGCTGAAGATCTCGTCGTCGGGCGGTCACGACACGTCGTCGGCCGTGCGCCGGCCGGTCACGAACTGTCGGTCAGCAGGCATGCAGACGACAGATCGTGACCACTCGGCGGCCTCGAACGGGGTGTTGTGACCGTTCGGGTCAGGCGGCGAAGTCGCGGGGGAGCAGGGGGAGCCAGACGCGGAAGGTGGCGCCGCCGCCCTCGGTGTCGAAGACCTCGACCGAGCCGTGGTGCGCCGCGACGATACCGGACACGATGGCGAGCCCGAGGCCCGAGCCGCCGGTGTCGCGGGCGCGGGAGGTGTCCGCACGCCAGAAGCGCTGGAAGATCTTCTCGCGCAGCTGCGGCGGGATGCCCTCACCGTGGTCGATCACGTCGAGGTGCGCCATGCCACGCTCGTCGTCCACGCCGATGCCGATCTCGATCGGGTCATCGTTCGCCGTGAACCGCATGGCGTTGCCCATCAGGTTCGTGACGATCTGGCGGATCTTGTTCTCTTCCGCCAGGACGATCGGTGGGCGCTTCGGCAACACGACCGTGGGCAGCGGCGTGGTCTCGTCGGTCGGCGCGGCACCGGCGTCGATGTTCATGGCGCGGGTGCGACGGGCGCGCAGACGTGCGATGGTCTGGCGCGAGAACGCGATCGGGCCGGTGGTGTTCGCCGAGGTGGGCGACACGGGCGGTGCCTCGCCGGAGTCCGGAGAGCCGATGGACGACGACGACGCCGACGGACGGACGGCCTGGGGCACGCTCTCGCCGGTCAGGGAGTCCTCGACGAGGACCTGGATCTCGCGGTCCGGGTTGGAGGCCATCGTGTCGAGCGCCGAGTCACGGGCGATCGCGACGAGGTCGACCGGGCCGAGCTCGAGCGGCTTCGACTCGTCGATGCGCGCGAGCTGCAGCAGGTCCTGCACGAGCAGGCCCATCCGCTGCGCTTCCTTCTCGATGCGCTCCATCGCCTGGGCGACGTCCTCTTCCTTGCGCAGGGCACCCATGCGGTACAGCTCGGCGTACCCGCGCAGGGACACCAGCGGCGTGCGGAGCTCGTGCGAGGCGTCCCCGACGAACCGGCGCATCTGCGCGATGGTGCGCTCGCGGTCCTCGAACGCCGAGTCGATCCGCTCCAGCATGACGTTGAGGGAGCGGTTGAGGCGCCCGACCTCGGTGTTCGGGGTGTCGGCTTCGAGGCGCTGGTTGAAGTCACCCGCGGCGAACCGGGCGGCGGTGTCCTCGACGTCCCGCAGCGGGTCGAAGGTCGCGGTGACGAGCAGACGCGTGAGCATGGCGCCGAGCAGGATCACCGACGCACCGAACCCGAGGAAGATCGCGGTGAACTTGCCGATCGTCTCGTCGGTGCCGGCGCTGGAGACCGCGATGAGCACGTAGCCGGTCTCGGTGGTGCCGTCGGACTGGTTCTGCAGCGACGCCGGGATGATCTGGGCGCGCCACTCGTGGTTGTGCTGGCTGTCGTAGAGCGAGATGCGCTGGTTCGCCTGCGAGGCCTCGACCAGGGTGGCTTCGCGGACGTCTGGCCGGCTCGACGCCTTCGTTTGGCAGATCCGATCCCCGTCGGCGTCGTACGCGGCGACGTAGGCACTCTGCGAGACCACGACGGACAACTTGCAGTACTGCTCACCGTCACTGATGTTCTGACCCTCGAGCTGCTCGGTCGTCTGCTTGACCGTGTTGTCGAGCTGCTGCATGAGGTAGGTGGACAGCACCGTCATCGTGCCGAGTCCGGCGACGAGCAGTCCGAGCGCGACGAGGAGCACCGTGATCCCGGTGATCTTGGTGCGCAGGGAGATCCCGTCCCACCAGTGGTTCATTCGCGTGTGCATGCTGCCCCAACGATAGACAGCGGCCGCCCGGTGAAACCGGACGACCGCCGTGAAGTCGAGCCCCGGAGGACTCTCGGGCCTAGGAAGCCTTGGACGCCTTCAGCATGTAGCCGAAGCCGCGCTTGGTCTGGATGATCGGCTCGGCGGAGTACTGGTCGAGCTTGCGACGCAGGTACGAGATGTAGCTCTCGACGATGCCCGCGTCGCCGTTGAAGTCGTACTCCCACACGTGGTCGAGGATCTGCGCCTTCGACAGCACGCGGTTCGGGTTGAGCATGAGGTAGCGGAGCAGCTTGAACTCGGTGGGCGAGAGCTCGATCTGCGCGTCGCCGATCGTGACCTCGTGCGTGTCCTGGTCCATCGTGAGCTCGCCGGCGCGGATGATCGCGTCTTCCTCGTCGTTCATGGTGCGACGGAGGATCGCCTTGATGCGGGCGACGATCTCGTCGAGCGAGAACGGCTTGGTGACGTAGTCGTCGCCACCGACGGTGAGGCCGGTGATCTTGTCCTCGGTGTCGTCCTTCGCCGTCAGGAACAGGATCGGCGAGGTGTAGCCCGAGGAACGCAGGCGCTTGGTCACGCCGAAGCCGTTCATGTCGGGCAGCATCACGTCGAGGATGATGAGGTCCGGCTCTTCCTCGAGCACGGCGGAGATCGCCTGTGCCCCGTTGCCCACTGCACGCACGGCGAAGCCGGCGAAGCGCAACGAGGTCGTCAGGAGGTCGCGGATGTTCGGCTCGTCGTCGACGATCAGGATCTTGGGGCCATCGCTCATGGTCCTATCTTCTGACCGTTCCCTCGGGGTTTCCTGAGAGCGGTTCGTACGTCAGCCCACGGGCGTCTGGACCTGGTCGGCGTCCAGGATCGTGTACGAGTACCCCTGCTCCGCCAGGAACCGCTGCCGGTTCTGGGCGAAGTCCTGGTCCACGGTGTCCCGGGCCACGAGCGTGTAGAACGACGCGGGCAGGCCGTCCTTGTTCGGGCGGAGGAGCCGCCCGAGCCGCTGGGCTTCTTCCTGCCGGGAGCCGAACGAGCCGGAGACCTGGATGGCGACCGTCGCGTCGGGCAGGTCGATCGAGAAGTTCGCGACCTTCGAGACGACGAGCACGTCGACCTCGCCGGACCGGAACGCGTCGTAGAGCCGCTCCCGTTCGTCGACGGGTGTCGCTCCCGTGATCTCCGCGGCGTCGAGCGACGCGGCCAGTTCGTCGAGCTGGTCGATGTACTGCCCGATCACCAGGATCTGCTCACCGCGGTGCTTCTCGATGAGTTCCCGCACCACCGGCGTCTTCGCCGGCGACGTCGCGGCGAGCCGGTAGCGCTCGTCGTCGCTCGACGCCGCGTACTCCAGGCGGTCCTGGTGCGGCAGGTCGATGCGGACCTCGTAGCACGAGGCCGGCGAGATGTAGCCCTGCGCCTCGATCTCCTTCCACGGGGCGTCGTACCGCTTCGGCCCGATGAGCGAGAAGACGTCGCCCTCGCGGCCGTCCTCGCGCACGAGCGTCGCCGTCAGGCCCAGGCGTCGGCGAGCCTGCAGGTCGGCGGTCAGCTTGAACACCGGCGCCGGCAGCAGGTGCACCTCGTCGTAGACGATGAGGCCCCAGTCGAGGGCGTCGAGGAGCGACAGGTGCGTGTACTCGCCCTTCCGGCGGGCGGTGAGGATCTGGTAGGTCGCGATCGTGACCGGCCGGATCTCCTTGACGCTGCCCGAGTACTCGCCGATGTCCTCCGGCGTCAGGGTCGTGCGCTTGAGGAGCTCCGTGCGCCACTGCCGTGCCGAGACGGTGTTCGTGACGAGGATGAGCGTGGTCGCCTTGACGGTCGCCATCGCACCCGCGCCGACGAGCGTCTTGCCCGCGCCACAGGGCAGCACGACGACGCCGGAACCCTGGGCGAAGAACGTGTCGACCGCCTGCTCCTGGTACGGCCGCATGTGCCACTCGGCGGTGTCCAGGTCGATCGGGTGCGGCTGGCCCGGGGTGTAGCCCGCCAGGTCCTCCGCCGGCCAGCCGAGCTTGACGAGCTCCTGCTTGACCTGTCCGCGCGCCCACGGCTGCAGCTCGATCTCGGTCGGGGACCGCATGTCACCGAGCAACGGCTTGATGCGCTTCGACCGGATGACCTCGGCCAGCACCGATGGGTCCTCGGCGGTGAGGAGCAGGAGCGGCAGCCGCTCGAGTTCCTCGGTGGGGGAGTTCGCGATCACGGGGGCGTCGGGCCGTTCCTCGCGACGGATCACGAGTCGTCCGTATCGCGAGACCGTGTCGCGGATGTCGACCGTGACGCTCTGCGGCACGGGGAACTTCGCGAAGCGTTCCAGGGTGTCGATCATGGCCTCGGCGTCGTGCCCCGCGGCGCGCGCGTTCCAGAGTCCGAGGCGGGTGATCCGGTAGGTGTGCACGTGCTCGGGAGCGCGTTCGAGCTCGGCGAAGGCCGCGAGCTCGTGGCGTGCGTCCTCGGCGTCGGGGTGCGCGACCTCGAGGAGCACGGTGCGGTCGCTCTGCACGATCAGCGGTCCGTTCATGACCTGCCAGCCTAGCCGTCGGCACCTGCGTGCGGGTGACCGCGCGGCTCAGGCGTCGCTCTCGACCGACACGACGAGCGACAGCGGCAGGGTGCGTTCGACGTCGACTGCCGTGTCCCGCCCACGGACGCGTCCGGCCGCGACCGAGGTCGGCACGATCGAGAACGGCCGCTCCGAACCGTCCGGCATCCGGACGGTCACACGGATCGGCGTGCGTCCGCGCACGGCCAGGTCGATCTGCCGACCGAGCCACTCCTGCTCCGGCTCCGCGTCGCCGCGCTGCGTCGTCAGGCGGAGCCGTTCGACGAGTGCGTGCGCCGACTGTTCCGGCGAGCGTCCGGTGGGGCTGCGCCGGCCGGGAGGCCCGTGGTGCGCCTCGGGACGGGCTGCGGTCGTCAGGACGGCCGGGTAGCGCTGGTCCTCGAGCGCGGTGTGCACGACGTGCGGCGGGTAGCGCGTGGTCAGCGTCGTCAGGTCCGGCCGCTCCCACGCGAGCTGCCGGAGCTCGGCGTCCACCCCGACGAGGTCGAGCTGGTCGGCGGTGCCGCGGACCTCGGTCCCGACGCCGCCCGGTCCCCGGTCGACGACGATGCTGCCGTCGCGTCCGGCCACCTGGTCGATCAGGTAGGCGAGGGGCTGCGGGATCCCGGTGGCCGACAGCCGCCCGAGCAGGGACAGCAGGTCGTCGCGGGAGTGTCCGGCCCGGAACGCCGTGCGCAGGGTGTCCTCGGAGATGCGGTAGCGCGCCGCGAGCCCCGGTGCCTCGAGCACGGCGACGGTGCGCAGGGCGTCGTCGTCCACCGGCGCGAGCGGCCCCGGTGCGATGACGGTGAGGTCGTGCTGCAGGTAGACCCGTTCGACGGTGCCCGGCAGGTCGTCGGCGGCCTGCTCGGCGTCGCCGTCGAGGAGCGCCCGACCGGTGCTCGTCACGGTGCCGTCGACCGCCAGGCCGAGCGACGCCGCGGTGCCGGCGACGTCGAGCAGCAGGGCGTCGAGCCAGCGGGACCCCGCCGGGTACGCCCAGCGCCCGAGCGGCACGAGGTCGCGCAGGTCCCCGTCGGCCAGCTCCAGCACCTGGTGCACGGCGGGCGGGAGCGTGTCCGACCACGCGGCCACCAGCGACACCCAGCGCTCCGGCCAGCCGGCGAGCAACCACACGTGGCCGGCGTCGGTGACGATCCACCGCCCGGTGTCGGGGTCGGCGAACCCGATGTCGTCGAGCAGCGCCAGGCGACCGGCGACGAGCTCGGCGTCGGTGCCGATGCGCTCGGCGAGGGTGCGGGCGAGCGGCATGCCGATCCCGCCCTTGACGAGTTCGCGGACCGCGCCGGCGTCGACCGCCCGCAGCAGTTCGGCGAGCACGGTCATCGTCGCGAACGCCTGCTCCGCGCCGGTGGTGCGCGCACGCTCGAGCGCCGCGGCGTCGAGGGCGGGAGCAGCGGGGCGGACCTGCTCCGGGCCTCCAGGCTGCTCGTCGAGCGAGGTGAGGTCGGGGTGGGCGGCCACGCGTGCGGCGACCGCGTCGTCGACCGCGCCGTCCTCGTCGGCGAGGCCGAGCTCGATCGCGGGGCCGAGCGCGTCGACGGCGCCGCCGTCACGCAACGCGAGGATCGTGGCGCGCGGCAGGTGCTCGACGGCGGCGTCCACGGCGTCGTCGCTGCGGAGCGCCTCGGCGAGGTCGAAGAAGTCGGTGATGCGCTGCGGGCCGGTCTCGGCGAGTGCAGCGGTGGGGAGTCGCCTCGCCGCGACGAGGCGCTCGAGCGCATCGTCCGGCATCGCCCGGAGTCGGGCGGCGAGGTCGGCGGTGGTCGTCATCGTCCGGTGCCAGCGTCCGGGCCGGACGTCAGCGAGCCGTCCGGTTCGCTCGTGCGCGACGCGTCCAGGTGATGCCGAGGAGCGTGAAGACCAGCACCATGGCGATCGGGAAGCCGTAGAGCGGGATCGCCATGACCACCGGCCACGGCATCGAACCCTGGGCGGCGGGGGCGGTGAGCCACATGATGATCATCGCGACGAAGCAGAGCAGGCCGAGGATGATGATCCCACCGATCATGAACGCCAGAGCGCGTTCGGTACGATTGAACGTCACCGGGGGTTCTGCGGAGTCCTGCGGGTTCCCGGTTGATCGGGTCGGCTTGGCCATCGACCCAGGATATCCGACGCACCACGGCCGTACCACGACCTCGAGGAGTCCACGCATGCCCACCGGCAAGGTCAAGTTCTACGACGACGACAAGGGCTTCGGCTTCATCACCGGAGACGACGGCGACCAGGTGTTCCTGCACGCGTCCTCGCTGCCCGACGGCGTCGTGACCGTCAAGGCCGGCACGCGGCTCGAGTACGGCGTCGTCCAGGGCAAGAAGGGGTCGCAGGCGTTGTCCGTGCGGCTTCTCGAGCCCCAGCCGTCGCTGTCGCGGATGACCCGTCGCTCCGCGGACGACATGGCCGTGATCGTCGAGGACCTGGTGAAGGAACTCGACCGGATCAGCGGAGACCTCCGCCACGGCCGCTACCCGAAGAACGGCGATCGCATCGCCGCCATCCTGCGGCACGTCGCAGACCAGTTGGAGGCGTGACCCCATGACCGAGTCCGAGACAGCAGGGGCCGAGACGGCTCCCGACGCAGTGTCCGTCGACGCAGCGTCCATCGACGCAGCGTCAGTTGACGCAGCGTCCATCGACTACACCGACCTGGCGCGCGAGGCGTTGCTCGAGGTCACCCCGGAGTCGACCGTCGGTGCCCCCGTCGGCACGGTGGACGAAGGGGACGGCGTCGTGTCCGTCCTGTTCGCCAACCGGCTGCCCGGCTACCCCGGGTGGCGGTGGACCGTCAGCGTCGCCAAGGTCGGCGACGACGAACCGACCGTGCTCGAGGTCGAGCTGATGCCCGGGGACGGCTCGCTCGTCGCGCCGGAGTGGGTGCCGTGGTCCGAGCGGCTGGCCGAGTACCGGGCGGCGCAGGAGCACGAGGGCGAGGACGGCACCGGGGACGCGTCGGACGAGGACTCGGACGAGGACTACGACGACGAGTCGGATGACGATGAGGACGACGACGAGGACTCGGACGAGGACGACGACTACGACGACGAGGACGACGACGAGTCGGACGACGACGAGTCGGACGACGACGACGATGACGACGAGTTCGACGCCGACGAGGACGACCTCGACGAGTCGGACGACGACGACATCGAGGGTGTGGACGTCGATGCGCTCGCCGACGTGAGCGGCACCGACACCGGCGCCGGCACCGACAGCACCGCCGCTGCATCGGCCGCCGAGGACGAGGCCCCGCAACCGGCCCGTCGTCGCCGTGCCCGTCGCGTGCAGCCGTTCGAGCCCGACGCCGATCTCGAGGTCGACCAGCTCGACGCCGGCGAGACCGACCCGGGCTTCCACCGCGCCTGATCCACCCGGACCGACGAACGGGCCCGGCACCACCGATCCGGTGGTGCCGGGCCCGTTCTGGTTCCGGCGGGTGTCCCCGGGATCAGCGCAGGGCGTCGATCGTGAAGTCGATCGCGCGCACGAGCTTCGCGACGTCGTCCGGGTCGATCGCGGTGAACGTCGCGACGCGCAGCTGGTTGCGGCCCAGCTTCCGGTACGGCTCGGTGTCGACGATGCCGTTCGCACGCAGGGTCGCGGCCACGGCCTTGGCGTCGATCGAGTCGTCGAGGTCGATCGTGGCGACGACCTGGGACCGAGCGGCGGGGTCGGAGACGAACGGGGTCGCGGAGTCGCTGGCCTCGGCCCAGTCGTAGATGGTCGACGACGAGGTCCTCGTGCGGAGGTCCGCCCACGCCAGGCCGCCGGACTCGTTCGTCCACCGCACCTGCTCGTCGAGGAGCAGCAGCGTGGAGATCGCCGGGGTGTTCAGGGTCTGGTCCAGGCGCGAGTTGTCGACGGCGTTCTTGAGCGACAGGAACTCCGGGATGTACCGGTCGGAGGCGGCGATCCGCTCGATCCGCTCGATCGCTGCGGGGGAGAGCAGCGCCAGCCACAGGCCGCCGTCCGAGGCGAAGTTCTTCTGCGGGGCGAAGTAGTAGACGTCGGTGGCGCTGACGTCGAACAGGGCACCGCCGGCGGCGCTGGTCGCGTCGACGACGGTGAGGGCGCCGGCGTCACCGGTCGCGCGGACGACCGGGGCCATGACGCCCGTCGAGGTCTCGTTGTGCGGGTAGGCGTAGACGTCCACGCCCTCCACGGGCTCGAGTGCGGCGAGGGAACCACCGGGTGCCTCGACGACGTGCGGGGCCTCGAGCCACGGGGCGGCTGCGGCCTTGGCGAACTTCGACCCGAACTCGCCGAAGGACAGGTTCTCGGCACGGCGTTCGATGAGGCCGAACGCGGCGGCGTCCCAGAACGCGGTCGAACCGCCGTTGCCGAGGACGACCTCGTAGCCCTCGGGGATCTGGAACAGGTCGGCGAGGCCGGAGCGGACGCTGCCGACCAGGTCCTTCACGGGCTTCTGGCGGTGCGAGGTGCCGAGGATCGTGGCGCCGCGCGTCACGAGGGACTCGAGCTGGGCACCGCGGATCTTCGACGGACCGCAGCCGAAGCGACCGTCGGTGGGGAGAAGTTCGGCCGGGATGACGATGTCTGCCATGCACCGATCCTACCGACGAGGATCCGCCTGCCCGAGCCCGTGTACCGGCCGGACGGGGAGGGTTCGGCCCACCCGACCACCGCGTCGGATGACCCTTTCTCAGGTGCACCCGGGCGCCGGTCGGTGTTCGTCGGTGCGAACAAGTAGTGTGGTCGGCGCTGGGCCCAGACATGAGAGGCGGACCGTGACCGATCTCGTCGACACCACGGAGATGTACCTTCGCACCATCCTCGACCTCGAGGAAGAGGCGATCGTGCCGCTGCGCGCGCGCATCTCCGAGCGCCTCGGACACTCGGGCCCGACGGTCTCGCAGACCATCGCCCGCATGGAGCGTGACGGCCTGGTCGTCGTCTCCGGTGACCGCCACCTGGAGCTCACCGACGAAGGTCGTTCCCGCGCCACCCACGTGATGCGCAAGCACCGCCTGGCCGAACGCCTGCTGGCCGACGTCATCGGACTCGACTGGGCCTTCGTGCACGACGAGGCCTGCCGGTGGGAGCACGTCATGAGCGAGCAGGTCGAGGTCCGCCTGCTCGAGATGCTCGGCAACCCGACCGAGTCGCCGTACGGCAACCCGATCCCCGGACTGGCAGAGATCGGTGGCCCCGCGGCAGCCGGCTTCCTCGACGGCGTCCAGAACATCGTCGCCGCGACCGAGGGCACCGACGCCGTCACGACCGGCGTGGTCCGACGCCTGGGCGAGCCCGTGCAGTTCGAACCGGAGCTCCTGCACCAGCTCCGCACCGCGGGCGTCATGCCCGGACGCATCGCGAGCGTGCAGCGGGCGGGCGCCTACGTCGCGGTCCGCGTCGAGGGCGAGGACTCGGGCATCGAGCTGCCCATCGAGGTCGCGCAGCACGTCTACATCGAGCGCGACTGACCCTTCGCGGTCCTCCCTGAGAGTCTTTACCGATTCGTTACCCACGGGGCGTTTGGTCTCGACACGGTAACGGTGCCTCCGTACACTCGTCCGAGTCGCCGCGCTGCCCCTGAGCCGGTGACCCGTGGCAGGACGTCTCGAACCCGTCTCCTGCCTCGATCGGAAACGATGACGAACGGATGGGGTTGCACACCGCCGGACACCCACGGCGGCGTGATGACGAGACGTTGGAGACACACCTCTTGACGCAGACCGGTACCGCCGCGGACGACCAGACGCCCGCGAACCCGACGAACACCGAGAACGCCACCACCGCCCCGCTCACCCGGCGGGCCGTGCGCGAGACCGAGGGCCGCCCGGTCCGCACGGTCGTGCCGGTGCGCTCCGCCCCGCTGCCCGGTGGTCGCCGTGCCGCGCAGGCCGCCGCAGCCGCGAGCACGGCGAAGGCCAGCTCGTCGTCGCGCAAGCGCAAGTTCCTCGCGCCGGTCGTCCTCACCGTGGCCGCGGGCATGTTCGGCACGGTCGCGGTCGCCCCGGCCTTCGCCGCGACGACCTCCAGCAACTCGACGGCCGTCGCCGACGCCCAGCGGCAGGCCCGTGCCACGCAGAGCCAGGAGCTGTCGGTCTCCGACGCCGTGGCGCTGGCCGACACGAGCCGTGACGGCTACGGCGCGACGTCGACCGCGACGCTCGACGCCGAGAAGGCCGCGAAGCAGGCCGCCGCCGACCAGGCCGCCGCAGCGAAGGAAGCCGCCGAGCAGGCCGAACAGACGGAGACCGCCCGCGCCGCGACCGCGAAGCAGTACTCCTCGTACACCGGGCCCACGGCCGCCGAGTACGCGGCCAGCTCCTCCGCCGCCGACACCCCGTTCTCGCTGCCGGCCGTGGTCGCCACCGGCAAGCAGTACATCGGCACCCCGTACGTCTTCGGTGGCGCGGACCCGTCGGGCTTCGACTGCTCCGGCTTCATCATGTTCGTGTACGCCCAGTACGGCATCAACCTCGCGCACTCCGTGCCGCTGCAGGACCAGGCCGGCACCACGATCCCCGAGTCCGAGGCGCAGCCCGGTGACGTCGTCATCTTCAACAACGAGGCGCACGACGGCTTCTACATGGGGAACGGCATGATCATGGACGCCCCGAAGCCCGGTGGCACCGTGCAGATCCGTCCGATCTGGACGAGCGACTACCACATCGTTCGTTTCGGCATCTAGCGACCACTGCCCCTCCGGCGTGTGAACTTCACCGGAACCGGCCTGCGCACCCTCGTGCCGGGCCGGTTTCTGGGTTAACCTGACGCTGCACCGGTCCGCACCGGCGCGAACAGGAGACCCTCATGTCGATGTTCCGCACGACCCGCACCATGGGTCGGCGCGCGCGCGTCGACATATGGTCGAGCACAGCCTGCGTGCACGAGCACGCCCCTGCATGACGAGAGCACTGCCCATCCGGGTGGTGCTCTTCGTGGTTCCAGGGGTGTGAACAGGTCGTCCTCACCCGTTCGCGTCGTCGGTCCGACGCACCCGCAGCGCCTGGAAGCCGTCCAGGCACGTCGGAAGGGAACCCATGCGCACTCTCGTCCTCAACGCCGGTTACGAGCCCCTCGCGGTGATCTCGTTCCGACGAGCCCTCGTGCTGGTCATGAACCAGAAGGCCGCCATCGTCGCGGCCGACGTCGAACACCCGGTCACCGGGTCGACGTCGAGCTACGACCGTCCGTCCGTCATCATCCTCACCCGCTACGTGCGCATCCCGCACTCCCGCCTCGTGCCGGTGTCCCGTCGCGGTGTGCTGCGTCGGGACGGCAACCACTGTGCCTACTGCGGCCGGCACGCCACCACGATCGACCACGTGCAGCCGCGGTCGCGCGGTGGGCAGGACTCGTGGGAGAACCTCGTCGCCTGCTGCCTGGCCTGCAACAACACCAAGGGTGACCGCACCCCGCAGGAGATGGGGTGGCGCCTCCGGTTCCCGCCGAAGGTGCCGCACGGGTCCTCGTGGGTCGTGCGCGGCATCGAGCGCCCGCAGGCGGAGTGGGACGAGTACCTCGTGGCCGCGTAGCGGCCGCAACCGGTGAGCAGAAGACGCCGGGTCGCCGTCTGCCACCCGGCATCTTCTGCTCACGCGACGGACTGGAGGCCCGTGGTGATGCCGCCACGGGCCTCCAGTCCGCCTGTCGGCGGCGCCGACTAGCGTCGCCGGCATGGGCGAGACACCGCACATCGACGACGCGACCATCGACGACCTGCGCGCTCGGCTGCGCGCGACGCGCTGGCCGGATGCACCCGCCGGGGTCGGCTGGTCGCTCGGCGTGGACCTCGACGTCCTCCGCCCACTCGTCGAGTACTGGGCCGACGGGTTCGACTTCGACACGCACCGTGCCGGGCTCGCCGCCCTGCCCTCTCGTCGTGTCGTCGTCGACGGCATCGGCATCCACGTGCTGCACGCTCGCGCTTCCCAGCCCGACGCGCTGCCGGTCCTGCTCGCGCACGGCTGGCCGGACTCCGGGTGGCGGTACCGCAAGGTACTGCCGATGCTCGTCGACGCCGGGTTCGACGTCGTCGTGCCGGACATGCCCGGGTACGGCTTCTCGGAGGCACCACCGCAGGTGCTCGACGCCCGGCAGGTGGCCGACATGTGGGCGGCACTGATGACGGACCTCGGGTACGAGCGGTTCGCGGTGTCCGGCGGCGACATCGGCACACACGTCGCCCGCTACCTGGCGCTCGACCACCCCGATCGGGTCGTCGCCGTGCACCGGATCGACGGCGGGCTCGCCTGGCCGGGGCTGGACGTGTCGACGCTGTCGGCAGCGGAGCGGGAGTTCGTCGCCGCGACCGGCCGCTGGCGCACCGCCGAGGGCGCCTACGCGATGCTGCACCGGACGAAGCCGCAGACCGCGGCCGTCGGGCTGAACGACTCACCCGCGGGGCTGGCCGCCTGGATCGTCGAGAAGCTCCGGGCGTGGAGCGACTGCGACGGGGACCTGTGGTCGGTCTACACGCGCGACGAGGTCCTGGCGCTGCTCACCGAGTACTGGGCCACCGCCACGATCGGCTCAGCGATGCGGATGTACCACGCGAACGCGGCGATCCCGGCGGATCAGTTGGAACGACGCGTCGAGGTGCCGTCCGGGTTCTCGATCTTCCCCGGTGACATCGTGCGGGCGCCGCGGGAGTGGCTCGAGCGCACCACGAACCTCGTGTTCCACCACGAACTCGACCGCGGCGGGCACTTCGCGCCGTTCGAGCAGCCCGACCTGTTCGTCGACGAACTGCAGGCGTTCCTGCAGGGCTTCCGCCGCTAGAGTGGACGAGCCAGCCTCTGTAGCTCAATGGAAGAGCAGTTCCGTCCTAAGGAAACGGTTGGGGGTTCGAGTCCCTCCAGGGGCACTTTGCAGGGGAGTTCTCCACAACCGTCGCGCTGGACGGTAGGGATCCCCGGTCTCCCCGTACGATTGACCCCGTGTCCAAGGTCCTGAGCAGTCTCCCCGTCGGCGAACGAGTCGGCATCGCGTTCTCAGGGGGTCTCGACACCTCCTGCGCCGTTGCCTGGATGCGCGAGAAGGGAGCGATCCCCTGCACGTACACGGCCGACATCGGCCAGTACGACGAGCCGGACATCGACGCCGTCCCGAGTCGCGCCCACGAGTACGGCGCGGAGATCGCCCGACTGGTCGACGCGAAGAGCGCCCTGGTCGAAGAAGGCCTGGTCGCCCTGCAGACCGGCGCGTTCCACATCCGCTCCGGCGGCAAGACGTACTTCAACACGACGCCGCTCGGCCGCGCGGTCACGGGCACGATGCTCGTCCGCGCGATGAAGGAAGACGGCGTCGACATCTGGGGCGACGGCTCCACCTACAAGGGCAACGACATCGAGCGGTTCTACCGCTACGGCCTGATGGCCAACCCGCGTCTGCGCGTCTACAAGCCGTGGCTCGACTCCGAGTTCGTCGAGGAGCTCGGCGGCCGCAAGGAGATGAGCGAGTGGCTCGTTGCCCGCGGGTTCCCGTACCGCGACTCCACCGAGAAGGCGTACTCGACCGACGCGAACATCTGGGGCGCGACGCACGAGGCGAAGAGCCTCGAAGAGCTGTCGAGCGGCCTGGACATCGTCGAGCCGATCATGGGCGTCGCCGCCTGGCGTGACGACGTCGAGGTCGCGACCGAGATCGTGAGCGTCCGGTTCGAGGCCGGTCGCCCCGTCGCGATCAACGGTGTCGAGTACACGGACGCCGTCGCCCTGGTCTACGAGGCGAACGCCATCGGTGGCCGCCACGGCCTGGGTGCGTCCGACCAGATCGAGAACCGCATCATCGAGGCGAAGAGCCGCGGCATCTACGAGGCACCGGGCATGGCGCTGCTGCACATCGCCTACGAGCGCCTGCTCAACGCGATCCACAACGAGGACACGGTCGCCTCGTACCACAACGAGGGCCGCCGTCTCGGTCGCCTGATGTACGAGGGCCGCTGGCTGGACCCGCAGTCCCTCATGCTCCGCGAGTCACTGCAGCGCTGGGTCGCCTCCGCCGTCACCGGCGAGGTCACGCTGCGCCTGCGTCGTGGTGACGACTACACGATCCTCGACACGACGGGTCCGGCGCTGTCCTACCACCCGGACAAGCTGTCGATGGAACGCGTCGGCGACGCCGCGTTCGGCCCGGACGACCGCATCGGCCAGCTCACCATGCGCAACCTCGACATCGCGGACTCCCGTTCGCGGCTCGAGCAGTACGCAGCCTCCGGTCTCATCGGCGGCGCGACGGCCGAGCTCGTCGGTGAGCTCGAGGCTGGCGAGGCCGAGGAGATCCTCGGCGGTGCCATCGTCGCGTCCGACGCTGAGGACGCCATGGGCCGTCGCACCGACCTGGCCTCCGAGGGCGCGGCCTTCGACTCGGGCACCGACTGACCGAGCGGAACCGCGCCGTGGGCGCGACTCCTTGATGACGGGAGGCTCGGCGCCAGCTGGCACCGAGCCTCCCGTCTGCCGTCGGCGGGTGACCCCGTCGGCCGAGAAGCGCACTGCGTTCGACGCAGTGCTCCCCAGCCCCTAGCGTGGAGGAACCGGGTCGGTCATCAGGGATCCGTCGTCACGATGCTCCTCACGTCCTGTGAGGTCTGGCACAGCGGGTCGACCCGGTCGGATCCGAGATGCGCATCATCTCGACGAAGGGCTGGTCGTCATGACCGCCAGAATGCCGATCGACTGGCACCGCCACGGACTCCGTTCGCCCGAAGACCTCGCCGCGCTCGTCGCCGAACGCCTCGAGGGGACGGGCCACCAGCTGATGAGCGTCGGCGACGTCCGCTGGGAGCCGTCCTACGCCGACTTCCTCGGCGAGCAGCTCTGACCGCGAACGACGCTGACCCTCGGGTTCCGACCCCAGCTGGTCGTCGCTTCACCATCGGTAGAGTCTGCGCATGCGCACAGCCCGAACCACGGCAGCGGCACTGGCGATCGTCGCGGCGGGACTGCTGACGCTCGTCGGTGTCCAGCCCGCGTCGGCCCACTCGGCCCTGACCAGCAGCACCCCGGCGGACGGGGCGGTCGTCACCGAACCGCTCGAGTCCGTCGATCTGACCTTCTCCGAGGCGCCGCTCGCCGGCCTCGACGCCGGACTCCGGATCCAGGTGACCGACGCTTCCGGCACCGAGGTCGCCACGGGTGACGTGACGGTCTCCGGGACGACCATGCGCCGCGCGGTCGACCTCGACCAGGGCGCCTACACGGTGCTCTGGCGGTACGTGTCGCCCGACGGCCATCCGATCGAGGGCACGCTCGCGTTCGAGTACCGGGCCGCAGCGCCCGTGTCGACCCCGAGCGCGAGCGTCACCCCGACCCCGACGGCGAGCAGCACGCCGACACCGAGTGCCACCGCGACGGCCACCGGAGCCTCGGACGGTGCTCCGTCCTCGTCGCCGGGGATCGCGCCGGGCGTGTGGATCGGCCTCGGCGCCGGAGCCGTCCTGGTGGCCGGCGCGGTCGTCGTGCTGCTGCTGCGGCGCGGCCGCAGCGCGTAGCGCGCGGCGCCAGCCCACTCCGTGAGCAGAAGCGGTCGGGTCGCAGGCGCGCACCCGACCGTTCCTGCTCACGAAGCGCGCGCGGCGCACGGAACGCGTCCACGGGACGGACGGGAGGCCCGGTGCCGGACCGGCACCGGGCCTCCCGTCCGCACGTGGTCCCTGACGCCGGGGGCGACGCGCCTCACGCCACGGGGGCGGCCTCCGGCTCGGCGTCGGCGCGCGCCGGGCTGCCCTCGGCCAGGCCTCGGGCGATGCGGCCCCGCGTCGCCAGCCAGAGGACGACGGCGGCGATGAACACGATGCCCTCGGTGACGGTGAGTGCCCAGATGATCCCGGCGAGCCCGAACCACACGTTGCCGGCGATCACGATCGGGATGAACAGCACACCCTGCGCCATCGACAGCACCATCGCGGGCATGACCATCCCGGTCGCCTGGAACAGCGAGGTGAGCAGTCCCGTGAACCCGTTGACGACGGCGGCGACGAGCTGTGCCGTCAGGATCGTCATGCCGATCGCGAGCACCGAGTGGTCACCGGAGAAGATCGTGAAGACCTGCTCGCGGAACACGAACACGGTGCCGGAGAAGACGAGCACGATGCCGCTGACGGTCAGGGCCGCGGCGCGCAGTCCGGAGCGCAGTCGGACGGCGTCACCCGCTCCGAACGCGTAGGCCAGCAGCGGCAGCACGCCGACGGTCACCCCCATCACCAGGAACTCCGGCACCTGGGCGATGCGGACCGCGACGCCCATCGCCGCCAGTGGATCGTCACCGTAGGCAGCGGCGAGGTTGTTGAGGACGAGTGTCGTGACGATGAGGAACGCGGACTGCAGCAGCTCGCCGACGCCGATGCCGAACACGGGCTTCAGGATGTCCGCACGCAGGGTGAACCACTTCGGCGCGAAGCTGACGTTCTCGCTGTTCCGCTGCAGCCAGGTGACCCAGTAGACGATCGAGACCACGTTGGCCAGGCCCACCGCCAGTGCGGCGCCGCCGACGCCCCAGTGCAGCCCCAGGATGAACAGGACGTCGAACACCAGGTTGCCGACCGTGGACAGGACCAGGCCGATCATCGCCTGCCGAGCGGCGCCCTCGGAGCGGACGATCTGCTCGAGCGCGAAGGACGCGGCGAGGACGGGGACGAACGCGAGCATCACGGCGACGTACTCGCTCGTGGCGGGGACCGCTGCCGCGTCGGCACCGAGGACGGCGACGAGCGGGCGGAGCAGCAGGAGTCCGACGACGCCGAGCACGGCACCGGTCACGACCGCTCCCCACAGCGCGAACGAGGCGACGTGCTTGATGTCCCGTGCCTTGTCGGGGTCGTGTTCCGATGCGCCGAGCAACCGGGACATCAAGGCGCTGCCGCCGACGCCGAACACCCCGCCCACGGCCATCACCAATCCGAGCAGCGGCGTGCCGAAGGTGATCGCGGCGAGCAGGGACGTGTCGTGCTGGGCGCCGATGAA
This sequence comes from Curtobacterium sp. ME12, assembly GCF_903970855.1. Lineage (NCBI taxonomy): Bacteria > Bacillati > Actinomycetota > Actinomycetes > Micrococcales > Microbacteriaceae > Curtobacterium > Curtobacterium sp. ME12. The sequence goes on along the minus strand of NZ_CAJCKD010000010.1, from coordinate 58,416 downwards.
GCCCGCGTTGATGACGTTGTACAGGGCGCTGACGACCATCGCGGCGGCCATCGGCACGCACAGGTGCACCAGGGCTCGAGCGATCGGGGCAGCGGAGAGGTACCAGCGGTTCGTCGCCGCAGCGGTGGTGGTGGTGGACATGACGGTTCCCTTCCGGGCATGGCGGTGGGCGCGCCGACGGACGCCGGCACGGCAGGGGGGAGCGCGCGACCGACGGGGTCGCGGGGTCGTGGGATCGCGAAGGCGCGGGGTCGCGGGGTCGCGGGGTCGCTGGGTCGCGAGGGCGCGCCGGCGGATCCGGCCGGGAGGCGCGTGGTGCATGGAGCGGGTCGGTGCGGTGGCGCGGGTGGAGCGGGTCGGTGCGGTGGCGCTGGTGGTGCGGTGGTCCGACTAGCGGGTCGGCGGCGCGAGTTCCGCGGTCACCTTCTGCAGCAGTCGCCGCAGGGTGGCGCGTTCGTCCGCGTCGAGTGGTGCGAGCAGGGAGTCGTCGAGGGCGACCATCGCGTCGGTGAACCCGGCGATGAGGTCGATGCCCGCCTGGGTGGCGTGCACCGTCTTCGTCCGCCCGTTCATGGCGTCCGGTCGTCGTTCGATCAGGCCACGCCGCTCGAGCCCCTGCAGGAGACTCGAGACGCTGGCCGCGCTGGTCCGTGTGGCCTCGGCGATGTCCCGCTGGATGGCGCCGGGGTGTTCCTGCAGGTACCCGAGCACGAACGACTGTTCGTGGGTGAGGTCGCGCTCACGGACCCACTCCTCGGCGCCCTTGCGCTGCGCCCATCCGATCCACCGCATGAGCTGGAGCGGTGTCGTGAAGTCCGGTGCCTGCATGATCAGGACTCTAACTGTTAGCCATCGAACTGTCAACGATCCCGGTCCGAGCGGTGACCGGATCGGGTTCGGGGGTCGCCGGTTCCCGTGGTGATGGGGTCACCGCCGCTCCGGGACCTCCCGGTCGATCCGATGGACGTCTTCGGGAACCCGCCGGTCCACGGAGCCGGATCGGCGCGATACTGGGGTGGTGCGTGAACTCCAAGCCGCCATCGCAGCGGACCTCAACGTCCAGCCGACCATCGACCCGGAGCAGGAGGTCGCCCGTCGTGTCGGGTTCCTGCGCGACTACCTGCTGACGACCGGGGCGAAGGGGTACCTCCTGGCCATCAGCGGCGGGCAGGACTCCACCCTGGCCGGCCGCCTGACCCAGCTCGCGGTCGAGTCGCTCCGCGCCGAGGGGCACCCGGCCGAGTTCACGACCGTCCGCATGCCCTACCGCGTGCAGGCCGACGAGGACGACGCCCAGCTCGCCCTGCAGTTCATCGCGGCCGACCCGGGCATCACCGTGAACATCGAGCACGGGGTCGACGGGGTCATGGAGGACACCGCGGCCTCGGGCGTCGAGCTGAGCGATTTCGTGAAGGGCAACGTCAAGGCGCGCATGCGCATGGTCGCCCAGTACGCGGTCGCCGGGCAGCGCGGCCTGCTGGTGGTCGGCACGGACCACGCGGCCGAAGCCGTCACGGGCTTCTTCACCAAGTACGGCGACGGCGGCGTCGACCTCACCCCGCTCACCGGGCTGTCGAAGAGCCAGGGGCGGCAGCTGCTCGAGCACCTCGGCGCACCGGCCCGCCTGTACGAGAAGGCGCCCACCGCTGACCTGCTCGACGAGCTGCCCGGGCAGACCGACGAGGCGAACCTCGGACTCACCTACGCCGAGATCGACGCGTACCTGCAGGGCCACGACGTGCCGGTCGAGGTCGCCGAGGCAATCGAGTCGCGCTACCGCGCGACCGAGCACAAGCGTCAGGTCCCGGCGACGCCCTTCGACGACTGGTGGCGTGCGGCTGCGTAGACGCTGACGCGACCCCGGACGGGAGGCGCGGTGCAGGAGGTCCTGCACCGCGCCTCCCGTCTGTTCTCCCCAACGCCTCCCCGCACGCTCCGGCTGTCGACGTTCGCTCCTAGGATGGGAGTCAACGGAAACAACAGATGCGGAATCCAGGCTGGCGCCTGGTCCTCAAGGGGGAGTCATGGAAGTCCTGTTCGCGCTCGGAGCCGTCCCGCTGATCATCGTGGGGCTCATCGTCCTCGCCGTGATCGCGCTGATCTACGCCAAGGTCGTGTACCGCAACGCCGGTGCCGACGAAGCGCTCATCATCACCGGCAAGCGCTCCCGCAAGGTCAAGAACGCCGACGGCACCGAGACGGTCGAGTCCGGCATCAAGGTCGTGCTCGGCGCCGGCGTGCTCGTCCGCCCCTTCTTCGAGAAGGTCGCGAAGCTGTCGCTCAGCTCGCGTGCGATCGACATCAACGTCAACGCGCAGGACTCCCGCGGTGTCACCATCGACGTCGAGGCCGTCGCGCTCGTCAAGGTCGGCGAGACCGATGCCTCGATCCGGGCGGCCGCACAGCGGTTCCTCGGGCAGGAGAAGAAGATCGACGACTTCGCGCGCGAGGTCCTGTCCGGTTCGCTCCGCGCCTCGATCGGTGCGACCGACGTGTCGACCATCATCCGCAAGCGCGACCAGCTCACCGTCGCCGTGCTCGACGTCGCGAAGGATGCCCTGCACAGCCAGGGGCTCGACGTCGACTCGTTCGAGATCAAGGGCATCTCGGACCGCAACGAGTACATCAGCGACCTCGGCCGTGCGGAGCGTGCACGCGTGCGACTCGAGGCCGAGAACGCCGAGGCCCAGGCCGATCGTGAGGCTCGAGAAGCCCGCGCGACCGCAGACCAGGCGATCGCCGAGGCCGAGAACACCCTCGCCATCCGTCGTGCCGCGCTGCAACTCGACGCCGACCGCGCCTCCGCAGAAGCCGCTGCCGCCGGCCCGCTCGCCCAGGCTCGTGCGGCGCAGGGCGTCGTCGAGCAGGAGCAGATCACCGCGCAGAAGCGTGCCGAACTGCGTCGTGCCGAGCTCGAGTCCGAGGTCTCCGCCGTTGCCGAGGCGCAAGCGCGCAAGACCCGCGTCGAGGCCGAAGCGGCCGCTGGAGCCCAGGTCGAGACCGCACGCGCCCAGGCCGAGGCCCGCCGGATCTCCGCCGAGGCCGTCGCGGCCGAGGCGAAGGCCGAGGCGGACGCCCGCAAGCTCGCGGCCGACGCGTCACGCGCCGAGGGTGAAGCCGCCGCCGACGCGATCCGTGCGAAGGGACAGGCCGAGGCCGATGCGACCAAGGCGCAGGCCGACGCGCTCGCGCAGCACTCCGAGGCCGTCCTGCGGGTCAAGGCCATCGAGACGCTGCCGAGCATCGCCCGCGAACTCGCCGCTCCGATGAGCAACATCGACACGCTCACCGTGGTGTCCTCCGACGGTGCCGGGGCGCTGTCGAAGAGTGTCGTCAGTCAGTTCAGCGAGGTCGATGCGTTGCTCGGTGCCACCGCCGGGTTCACCCTGAGCGACATCGTGAAGAGCACCGCGACGGGTCAGGCGGCTGCCCGTGCCGTCGTGCGCGAGCAGTCGGTGCCACAGGTCGAGCCGGCCGAGTAACCGAGCGGGTGCCTGCAGCGGGCGCGACGGGGGATCAGCCCTCGTCGCGCCCGTTGCCGTTCTGCGGGTCGCGCTGCGGAACGCCGGCGTCCTCACGCTCGTCCGCGAGTCGCTGCTGCCAGACGACGCTGCGGGCCGCGCCCTCGAGGACGTCGTCGACGCTGCGGCCGCTCTTGGCCGCGAGGGCGCCGCTGAGTCCGGCGGTCAGGGTGCCGCCTGCCGAGGCGAGGCGCTCGACGACCTCTTCCTGCCGCGGGGTCAGGGGCTCGTCGACCAGGTCGTCGATCGTGTCGCGGATGTTCTGCTCGCTCGCGTCCAGTGCCGCCTCGTCACCGGACTGCAGGGCTGCTGCCTCACCGACGACGACGAGACCGAGGCGCGCGGCGTCGTCTTCGGGACGCGGGGTGCGGTGCTCATCAGTCATGCGGTGGACCGTACGCTCCGGTGCGCTGCGCTCCCTGGACAGACGCGTCCCCCGCTCGGGCGGGCATGCTGTCAGTCGGCCCAGCGCCGGAGCAGCCACTCGGCGGCCGCCACACCCTCGCGCCGCTGGAAGTCGCGGATCGTGGGCATGTTCGGCGGCGCCGGCGGCAGGGCGTGCTCGAAGAACAGCCCGGCGAGCCCGGCCAGCACGGCGTCGATCGTGTCGGCCGGTACCTCGGCGAACACCGGGTGCGTGGCGAGGTGACGCTCGACGTCTGCGTCCTCGCCGCGGACGAGCGTGTCGAGCAGGTAGGTCAGCGGGTCGAGCCAGTGCGCGCCCACGCTCGCCCAGGGCCAGTCGACCACCCAGACGAGCCCCGCGTCGTCGATGAGCAGGTTGTCCGCTCGACAGTCGGCGTGCACGAGGTGGTCGCCGTCGACGAGCGCTGCTGCCCCGGAAGCCGCGCGCGCGATCGCGGTGCCGGCGTCGAGGACGTGGGGCGGGACGACCTCTGCGACGCGAGCGGCGTCCGCGTCGTCGGCCAGCATCCGGTCCCAGGCGCCGAACTCGCCGCGCAGGTCCTCGGCGATGCGGGGGAGCGTCACCAGCCCACCGGTCGCGGGTGGCAGCGTGTGGAGCGCGTCGAGCACGGCCGCCGTGTCCGATCCGTCGAGGTGCCGGCCCGGGTGCTGGCCCGCGACGTCGTCGAGCACGAGCGCGACCCAGTCGTCGCCGTCGACCGTGGTGTGCAGCGCGTCAAGCAGCTGCGGCGCCTGCACGGTCGTCGGCAGTTGTGCCATGACCGCGGCTTCGCGACGATGCAATTCGAGCGCGTCCTCGTTGCGCGAGCGCGACACCGTCTTCACGAAGGCTCGTCGTCCCGCCGCGGTCGTCACCCGGTCGGCGCTGCCGGGAGACCACCCGCTCGCCTGGGACTCGGCGGTCACGACCGGACCGCCCAGCACCCACGCCACCCGCTGCCGCAGCGACGTCGGTACGTCGGTCCAGGTGGTTCGCCCCATGCGCCGACGCTACCTGAGAACCCGTACACGAACATGCATGCTCAGCAACTTTGCGTTGGCGGCAAAGGTGCTTGCGGTGTAAAGTTGCAGAGCCTGCAAGGTTGACACCCGTTCGGGGTCCCGGCAGGCCGACGACCACCACGCCACATCCCCTGTGAGGAACCCCGCATGTCCACTGCCACCGCACCCGTCGAGGTGTCGCGCGGACGACAGGACTCCCCGGCGAGCACGCCGGGCAAGCCGATCATGTCGCACCGCCAGATCCTGCTCGTCATCTACGGCCTGATGGCGGGCATGTTCCTGTCGTCCCTCGACCAGACCATCGTCGGCACGGCGATCCGCACAATCGGTGACGACCTGCACGGCCTCGACCAGCAGGCCTGGGTCACGACGGCCTACCTGATCGCGTCGACCATCACCACGCCGATCTACGGCAAGCTCTCCGACGTCTTCGGCCGTCGCCCGCTCTACATCTTCGGCATCGCGGTCTTCATCCTCGGGTCGCTGCTCTCGACCCTGTCGACGTCGATGACCATGCTCGCTGCCTTCCGCGCGTTCCAGGGCATCGGTGCCGGTGCGCTGATGTCGCTGCCGCTCGCGATCATGGGCGACATCCTCGCGCCCCGCGAACGTGCGAAGTACCAGGGCTACTTCCTGGCGGTCTTCGGCATCTCGTCCGTGATCGGCCCGCTGATCGGCGGCCTGTTCGCCGGTGCGAGCTCGATCGTCGGCATCACCGGCTGGCGCTGGGTGTTCCTGATCAACGTGCCGATCGGCGTCGCCGCGCTCCTCATGGTGATCGCGTTCCTGCACCTGCCGAAGTTCGGCGAGGCCAAGGCCAAGCCGCGCATCGACTGGTGGGGCGCGACCTCGGTCATCGTCACGCTCGCGCCGCTGCTCCTCGTCGCGGAGCAGGGCCGCACGTGGGGCTGGGGGTCGGCCAGCGCGATCGCCTGCTACGTCATCGGTGCGCTCGGCCTCGTCGCCTTCCTGGTGATCGAGACCCGCATGCAGGACGACGCGATCATCCCGCTCAAGCTCTTCCGCTCGAGCACGTTCTCGATGGCGACCATCCTGGGCTTCCTGGTCGGCTTCGCGATGTTCGGCGCGATGCTCACCATCCCGCTGTACCTGCAGATCGTCACCGGCCTGACGCCGACCGAGTCCGGCTTCGCGACGCTGCCGATGATCGGTGGCCTGATGATCGCCTCGATCGCTTCGGGGCAGATCGTGGCCCGCACCGGCCGGTACCGGATCTTCCCGGTGATCGGCACGGCCCTGGTGTCGCTCGGTTACGTCGTCCTGACGTTCATGACGATCGACAAGCCGCTGTGGTTCCTGATGATCGGCATGTTCCTCATCGGCCTCGGGCTCGGCCAGCTCATGCAGAGCATCACCCTGGCCTCCCAGAACTCGGTGCAGCCGCGTGACATGGGCGTCGCCACGTCGTCCGCCACGTTCTTCCGCCAGATCGGTGGCACGCTCGGCACCGCTGTCCTGCTGTCCGTCCTGTTCTCGCTCATGCCGACGAACATCCTGCACGCCACGGCGGACGAGTCGAACCTCAAGCCCGCCCTCAGCGCAGCGCTCGACCCGGAGGTCGCCGGTGCGAAGGCGAACCAGGGCGTCATGGACCAGATCTGGGACCCGATCGTCACCCCGCTCCAGCAGCAGGTGCAGTCCGGTCTCGACACCGCCACCGACCAGGTGACCCAGGCCACCGCCGGGGCTCCCGACGCCGTGCGGCAGCAGGCGCTCACCGCCGCCGCCGACAAGGCGCACGCCAGCGTGCAGGACGGCCGGCTCGTCGTCGACTGGTCGGACTCGGGGCAGCGCAGGTACTGGGTGGACCAGCTCGCACCGGAGCTGTCGAAGCAGATCGACGAGGGCGCGAACGACCCGAGCGACTCGAACGCCGAGACGAGCGACACGTCGTACCTGAACGGTGCGGACGCCGCCCTGACCCGGCCGTTCATGTCCGGGTTCAACGCCTCGGCCGTGACCGTCTACTGGGTCGGCTTCGCGGTGATCCTGCTCGCGTTCGTCCTGAGCTTCTTCTTCAAGGCGCCGCCGCTCCGCAAGAGCTCGGCCCTGCAGGAGCAGGCGGACGACGCCGGCACCGCCGACGACCTCGAGGCGCAGGCCGTGCGGGCCGCGGACACGATGGGCTCGCCCACCGCCCCGGTCACCGGTTCGATCCCCGTCCAGGGCGGTCGGTCGCAGGTCTGAGTCACGCCGGGCCTCCCCGTCACACGACGCGGAGGCCCGGCGTCGCACGGACCCGAGAACAGGACGGAGCGCAGCACGTGCACCAGCCCACCACCGCCGAGGACCTCGTCGCGACCGACTGCGGACTGCGGGAACGCAAGAAGCAGCAGACCCGGTCCGCCATCCATCGGTCGGCACTCGCACTGGTCACCGACCGCGGGCTCGCCGGGGTGACGGTCGAGCAGATCTGCGCGGACGCCGGCGTCTCCCCGCGGACGTTCTTCAACTACTTCCCGTCGAAGGCCGAAGCGGCGCTCGGACTGCCGGCGACGACGGTCCCGGACACGGCGCGTGCAGCGTTCCTCGGATCCACCGCTCCGCTCGTGTCGGACCTCTGCGACCTCGTCGCGCAGACGGTCACCCCGCCGCAGGACCGGCGGCGCATGAAGGAGCTCGTCCAGGCCCGCCCCGAGATGGTCCCGGCGATGATGCAGTGGATGGCGCACGCGCGCCAGACCGTGCTGGCGGTCGCCGCCGAGCGCGTCGACGAGGACACCGCACGGACCGCGACCACTCTCGTGATGGCGGCTGTGATCGAGTCGGCCCACCGATCGGCGGACGGCTCCCGCGACGAGCTCGCGGCGCGGCTTCGTGCGGTCGTCGCCGAGATGGGGCGGCTCGCCACCGCCTGACCAGCGTGACCATCGCGTCGCCCCCGGCGCGGGGCGACCACGGCCTGGAGGCGCGGTGCGGGTCCGGCCCGCACCGCGCCTCCAGGCCGTTGCTGGCGACACGACCCGGTCGCAGCCCGCAGCCCGCAGCCCGCAGCCCGCAGCGCGCACTCGGCCCGCACACGCAAAGTCACCCCGGACCGCGTAGGAACGCGGTTCGGGGTGACTGTGGTCGTTCGCCGGTCAGACCGGCAGCGTCGTGCCTAGCGGCGCGAGCCGCGGCCCGCGACGCGGGTGTAGATGAACAGCACGATGATCGCGCCGATGATCGAACCGATGATGCCGGCCGGCTGGAAGAAGCCGTCGTTCCCGTCGTGGTTGAAGATCAGGTATCCGAGGAACCCGCCCACGAACGACCCGACGATGCCGAGGACGATGGTCATCAGGATGCCGATGTTCTGCTTGCCGGGGATGACCAGCCGGGCGAGAGCGCCGGCGATGAGTCCGATGATGATCAAGCTGATGATGAGACCGAGCACGGTGTCCTCCTCGTAGGTGCGGTTGCCGCGGCATGGTTGCCGGAGTCAGGGCCGACCTCCGAGGAAACTCCGGGCTTCCTGGGAAGACTGTCGGGTTCGCCGATCAGACGACGCCGGAGGCCTCGAGCTCGGCCCGCAGCTCGGCGTCCGACGGCTCGACGAAGTGCTTGCCGTTGGGCAGCACCACGACGGGGATGTTCTTCCGGCCGCTGATGGCCTCGGCACGGTCGGCCGCGGACAGGTCCTGCTCCACGTCGACGTACTCGTAGTCCACGCCGAGGGTGTCGAGCAGCGCCTTGGACCGACGGCAGTCGCGGCACCAGTCGGCGCCGAACATGGTCACGCGGTCGGGGGCATTCGTCGCATCGCTCATGTGCAGAGAGTACGTCGGAGCGCCCCGGGGCATTCCCGTGACACCCCTCGCCCTGCCCGGAGCACGATGAGCCCATGAGCCTGCCCTGGGACACGCCCGTCGCACACCCCCACCACCGCCACGGCTGGTGGTGGAAGACGCTGCTCGTCGGTTTCCTGCTGTGGGTCGTCACGATCATCGTCACGGTGTCGACGCAGAACACGAACCTCGTGCCGACGATCATCCTGCTCGGCAGCTTCCTCGTGCCGTTCACCGTCGTGCTGTTCGTGATCGAGCGGGTCACCGGCACGGTCAGCACCATGCAGCTCGTCACGGCGTTCTTCGTGGGCGGGATCCTCGGGGTGCTCGGGGCGTCACTGCTCGAGGCCGACCTGGAGCAGGGAGCGGGGCTGTACCTGGTCGTCGGGTTCGTCGAGGAGTTCGTGAAGGGCGTCCTGCTCGTCGTCGTGGGGTGGCGCGTCCGCCCGAAGACGGCGAGGCAGGGTGCGCTGCTCGGCGCGACGATCGGTGCCGGGTTCGCCGCGTTCGAGTCCGCCGGCTACGCCTTCAACGCGGCGATCACGGCCCGGGGGATCGACCTGGCGTCGCTCCTGCAGACCGAGGTGGTCCGCGCGGTGCTCGCGCCGGTCGGGCACGTGCTGTGGACCGCGATCCTCGGTGCGGTGCTGTTCGGCGCCGCCACCGGACGCGCTCGCTTCCGCTGGTCGTGGCCGCCGATCGTGGCGTACGTGGTCGTCTCGGTGCTGCACGGGCTGTGGGACGCGAACGGCACGATCGCCACGCTGATCGCGTTCGTCGTGTCCGGGGTCCCGTTCTCGGCCGCGCAGTCCGGCATGGTGCCGGCGGCGGTCGGCGGGATCGTGACGACCGTCTACGTGATCGGGCTCGCGATCGTGAGCGTCATCGGCGTCGCCGTGCTGGTCGGGGTGCTCCGGCACCACCGCGGACGCACGCAGGCCCTGTCGGCACCCGTCGGGTGGGACGGAACGCAGGCACCCGCCGGCTGGGACGGGACACCCGGACCCGACCGCCTGCGCTGACCCGCGCCGGAGCGCCGCTGCCGCTCGCCCTACGATTGGCACATGCCGCCAGCACCCGACCCCGCGACGCTGGCCTGGGCCTCGGCGGCCGTGCGGCGCTTCGCCACGGCGACGAACCTGCTCGTCGCCGCCCGCCGGTTCCGCATCGTCGGCGGTGACCCCCGGGACGCCGCGGCGCTGCGGCACCTGCTGACCGCACTCGGCGCGCACGAAGCCGAGCAGCCGTCCGACCTCGTCGACCAACTCTGGTGCCTCGGCACCCCCGACGAATCGACCCCTGCGGTCGAGCAGGCCGCCGACCGCCCGCGCGGTGCGACCCTGATCGTCATCGACGCCGGCCGACACCTGCCCGCCGTCGACGAGGACGCCTTCGGCCCCGTCGCACCCGCCCGCCCCGGCGTGCTCGCCGTCCCGATGCTGTCCGACGACGTCTTCCTGGTGTCCACCGGCCGCGACCCCGAGGACGACCCCGCAGCGGACGCCCGCCTGCGCTGGGCACGACGGTCGATGCCGGTCGCCCGGTCGGTCGCCGCGGAACTCCGCGACGGCGGGCTCCTGCGCGGCACACGCATCGGCGTCGCGATGTTCCTCGAGCCCAAGACGGCGGTGCTGAGCCTGCTGCTCCGTGACGCCGGTGCCGAGGTCGTCGTCTACGCCCACGCCGACGAGACCGACGACGCCGTCGCCGACGCACTGCGGTCCGCCGGACTGACGGTCTTCGCGAGCAGCACGGCGACGCTCCCCGAGCAGAAGCAGCTGGCCCTCGCGATGCTCGCCACCGCGCCGCACATCCTGCTCGACGACGGCTCGCACGTCATCCGGCTCGCCCACCAGGAGCGCCCCGACCTGCTGCCGACGATGCTCGGGGCCGCCGAGGAGACCACGAGCGGCCTGCGGCCCCTGCGTGTACTGGCAGCGCGCGGCGAGCTCGGCATCCCGGTGATCGCGGTGAACGACGCCCGCACCAAGACGTTCTTCGACAACCGGTACGGCACCGGGCAGTCGACGGTGTTCGCGGTGCTCGACCTGGTCGACGGGCTCGCGTCCGGCACACACCGCGTTGTCTCGGGAGGCGCGGCGGTCGTCGCCGGGTTCGGGCACGTCGGCGAGGGGGTCGCCCTGGTGCTCACCGCCCTCGGGTTCCGGGTGACGGTCGCCGAGACCGACCCGGTCCGCGCCCTGCAGGCGCGGTTCGCCGGGTACACCGTGGCCCCGCTCGTCGAGGCGGTGCGGGACGCCGACCTCGTCATGAGCGCCACCGGGGTGCCGGACACCATCGACCTCGACGTGCTCCGTGCCTGCCCGGACGGCGCGGTCCTCGCCGTCGCCGGCGGGGTCGACCAGGAGATCGCCATCGACGACGCCATCGCCGCCGGGGTCCGGCGGCGGGACGTGGGCCCGAAGGCCGAGCGGTTCGTGTTCCCCGGGGCCGACGGCGGGCCGATCGTGCTCGACGACGGCGGCTGCATCAACATCACCGCGGCCGAGGGCAACCCGGTCGAGATCATGGACCTGTCGTTCGCCGTGCAGCTCGGCGCCGTCCGGATGCTCCTGGAACGCGGCGACGAGCTGGAGCGTGCCGTCGTGCCGATCGACCCCGCGGTCGACGACGTCACCGCCCGCGCGGCGCTCGCCGCCTTCGGAACGCATGTCGGGCCTCCCATCCTTCCCCCTGAACACCCCGCGGACCGCGAGCCGGACGTCCGGACGCACCGTTTCGGAGACCCGGCGTGAGCGCCCGACCGCACCCGGTCACGGTGCACTCGGCGCGCGTCGTGGTCCCGATGACGGCGCCACCGATCGCCGACGGCGCGGTCGCCGTGCAGGACGGCCGGATCCTGCACGTCGGCGACCGGTCGTGGGTGATCGACCAGCTCACCGGGTCCGGCGCTGCCTTCACCGAGCGGCAGTGGCGTGGCGCGCTCCTGCCCGGACTCGTGAACGCGCACTCGCACCTGCAGTACACCGGGATGGCCGGTGTCGGCCGGCGCCAGTACGACGGGTTCGAGGACTGGGCCGCAGCGTTCAACGTCGACTACGCCGAGCCGCACGACTGGCGGGCCGAAGCCGCGGACGGTGCACGTGCGTCGATCCTGGCCGGCGTGACGAGCATCGCGGACATCGTCACCGACATCGAGGCCTCGACCGCGCTGCAGGACGCCGGGCTCGGCGGCATCGCGTACTGGGAGGTGATGGACTGGGAGAACGACGCCTGGCAGTCGCACGGTCGCGACCAGGTGCTGGACGAACTCGACCGGATCCCCACGACACCCGGTGCGGGCCTGTCGCCGCACGCGCCGTACTCGCTCGAGGTCGCCCCGCTGCTGGAGCTGCCCGACATCGTGCGGCAGCGCGGCCTGCGGCTGCACCTGCACCTCGGTGAAGCGGCGTTCGAGGGTGAGCGCACCGCCCTCGGTCCGGTCCCCGGGCTCGACGGGGTCGACGGCGTCGGCCACGGGAACGACTGGCACCTGGCGAACGTGCCGTCGTTCCGCGCGCTGCGAGCGCTGGGCTTCGGTGCGAGCGCGACCGCGTTCGTCGACCGCCTCGGCGTGCTCGGGCCGGACTGCCACATCGCCCACGGCGTGTACATGACCGCCGCCGACCGGGCGCTCCTGCGCGCCCGCGGCACGGCGGTGGCGCTGTGCCCGCGATCCAACGGCGTCATCGGCCTCGACCCGCCGCCCGTCGCCGACTACCTGCGCGAGGGGAGCCCGATCGCCATCGGCACCGACTCCCTGTCCTCGTCGCCGTCCCTCGACCTGATGGCCGACGTCACCGCGCTGCACCGGATCGCCCGCGCCCAGGGCTACGGGCACCGCGACCTGCACGAGCGACTGCTCGCCGCGGCGACCCTCGGTGGTGCGCACGCGATGGGGCTGGCCGTCGGACCGGACCGCATCGGGCACCTCGCCGTCGGGGCGCGCGCCGACCTGGCGGTGTTCGACGTCGACGCCCGCACGGTGCCGGACGCGCTCGCCGAGCTCGTCGAGGACGGCGCCGGGCGGGCGGCCGCCACCGTGATCCGCGGGGTCGTCCGCGCCGCGGCGGGCGTCGTCACCGAACCGGCCGCACCGGCAGCACCGTCCACGGCGGTCGCTCCGCCGCCAGTCCCTTCCCAGGAGGAACGATGACCGAGTCCGCACCCCACCCCGGCATGGCCGCACGCCGAACCGTCACCGGTGAGCTGATCGAGTGGCTCGACGTGCCGAAGCGCGCGATCGCCCTCGGCATGGAACCGCACCCCGAGGGCGGCTGGTACGTCCGCACCTGGACCTCGCCGGCGACGGTCACCACCCCCGCGGGGGAACGTCCCGCCGCCACCCTGATCCACTTCCTGCTGCCCCCGGGCGAGGCCTCCGCCTGGCACCGGGTCACGAGCGACGAGATCTGGATGTGGCACGGGCCGGACACCGTCGACCTGCAGCTCGGCGGCGACGGCGACGTCCCCGAAGCCGGTGCGACGATCACCCTCGGCCCGGACGCCGGCCGCGACCGCGTGAACGACGCGCAGGCGTTCGTGCGCGGCGGCGTGTGGCAGCGGACGATCCCGGGCGACGGCGAGGTGCTGCTGAGCTGCCTGGTGTCGCCGGGCTTCTCGTTCGACGACTTCACGATGGCCGACGACGGGGACGCTGCCGCCGAGTAGCACCGTGACACGGTTTCGCGTTGGTATCCCACCGCGAAGTACACTTCGACCTGCCCCCACACCCCTCGCACGAAGGCCCGACCGTGACCCGTCACCTCCGCTTCACCCTCGCCGTCGCCACCGCCGCGGTCGCCGCCCTCGCCCTCTCGGCCTGCTCCGCCGAGGGCAGCAGCAACGCCGACGGCACCGTGACCGACGGCAAGCTCACGATCGCCACCGGTGACCCGGCCTACTCGCCCTGGGTCGAGGACAACGAGCCGCAGTCCGGCAAGGGCTTCGAGTCCGCCGTGGCCTACGCGGTCGCGAAGGAGATGGGCTACGGCAAGTCCGACGTCGTCTGGAAGCGCAGCACCTTCGACAGCGCCATCGCCCCGGGCCCGAAGGACTGGGACCTCAACGTCCAGCAGTTCTCGATCGACGCGAAGCGCAAGAAGGCCGTCGACATGTCGAGCGCCTACTACACGACGACCCAGGCGGTCGTGACGACGTCCGGGTCGAAGGCCGCCGGTGACACCACGATCGCCGCGCTCAAGCAGGACGCCATCGGCGTCGCGACCGGTTCGACGAGCATCGCGAGCGTCAAGGACGTCCTCGGGGTCACGCCGCAGGTGTTCAACTCCAACGACGACGCCGTGCTCGCGCTGAAGTCCGGGCAGATCGACGCGATCGTCACCGACCTGCCGACGGCGTTCTACATGGCCTCGGCGCAGGTCGACGACGGCACCGTGTCCGCGCAGTTCCCGTCCGACGGCAAGGGTGACGAGTTCGGCTTCGTCCTGCCGAAGGACTCGGAGCTGACGAGCAAGGTCGACGAGGCCCTGAAGACCCTCGACGACGACGGCACCCTGCAGGACCTGCAGACCAAGTGGCTCTCGTCGGAGACCGGTACGCCGGTCCTGAAGTAACCGGATGACCCTGCCAGCAGGGGCCGGCACCCCGGTCGCCGCACCCGCGCCGAGCCAGGTCGAGCTCGAGCGTCGGCTCTACCGTCGCCAGCGTGGCCGTCGCTCCGTCGTGGTGTCGGTCGTCTCCACCCTGGTCGTGCTCGCCGTCGTGTACTTCGGCGTCGTGAACACCCCCGGGTGGGCGGCGGTGCAGCAGTCGTTCTTCGACCCGGAGACCGCGGTCGACACGTTCCCGGACATCCTGCTGGGCCTCTGGTTGAACGTCCGGATCCTGTTCTTCAGCGCCATCGGCGTCGCCGTCCTCGGCACGCTGCTCGCGGTCGTCCGCGGTCTGCGCAACCCGGTGTTCTTCCCGCTGCGGATGCTCGCGACCGGCTACACGGACCTGTTCCGCGGCCTGCCGCTCATCATCGTGCTCTACCTGGTCGGCTACGGCATCCCCGGGCTCGGGGTGTTCCCGCGGCTCCCCGCCGAGGTCTGGGGCACGATCGCGATCACCCTGACCTACTCGTCGTACATCGCCGAGGTGCTCCGCGCCGGCATGGAGGCCGTGCACCCCTCGCAGCGCCTGGCCGCCCGGTCGCTCGGACTCTCGCACGCCAAGACCCTGCGGCTCGTGGTGCTGCCGCAGGCGATCCGCAAGGTCACCCCGGCGCTCATGAACGACTTCGTGTCGATGCAGAAGGACGTCGGTCTGGTGTCGATCCTCGGGGCCGTCGACGCGGTCCGCTCCGCCCAGATCGCACAGGCCGAGACCTACAACTTCACGCCGTACTTCGTCGCCGGGCTGCTGTTCGTGGTGATCAGCCTGCCGCTGATCCGCGTCACGGACGCGATCGCGCGTCGCCAGCAGCGGCGCGAGCAGATCGGAGGGACCGTATGAGCGAGGCCGGCCTGGAGGCCCGTGGTGCGTCCGGTACGGACGCCGCGGTCCTCGAACTGCGCGGGTTGCGCAAGGCCTTCGGCGAGCACGAGGTCCTGCGCGGGATCGACCTGACGGTCCACCGCCACCAGGTCATCTGCGTCATCGGGGCCTCGGGCTCCGGCAAGTCGACGCTGCTCAAGACGGTCAACCTGCTCGAGGGCATCGACGACGGCGAGATCCTGCTGCAGGGCACGGACATCGCGGACCCGCGCATCGCCGTCGACGCCGTGCGGGCGCGCATCGGCGTGGTGTTCCAGCAGTTCAATCTGTTCCCCCACATGAGCGTGCTCGACAACGTCACGCTCGCCTCCCGCCAGGTGCACGGCATCGGACGGGCCCGGGCCGAGGAGACCGCGCGCCGGCTGCTCGACCGGATCGGACTCGCCTCGTTCGCCGATGCGTACCCCGACCGCCTGTCCGGCGGGCAGCAGCAGCGCGTCGCCATCGTCCGGGCGATCGCGTCGGACCCGGAACTCCTGCTGCTCGACGAGGTCACGAGCGCCCTCGACCCGCAGCTCGTCGGTGAGGTGCTCGACCTGGTCACGGAGCTGAAGCGACAGGGTTCGACGATCCTGATGACGACGCACGAGATGCACTTCGCGCGGAACGTCGCCGACCGGATCGTGTTCCTGCACCGCGGCGAGGTCGTCGAGCAGGGTTCCCCCGCCGACGTCCTCGACCACCCGCAGCACCCGGCGCTCGTCGAGTTCCTCGCCCGCGTGCACGCCTAGGGCGTCAGCAACACCTTGCCGATGACCTCGCCGTCGCGCACACGGCGGTGGGCCTCCTCGACCTCGGCCAGGGGCAGCACCGAGTCGATGACCGGGCGCACCCGGCCGTCGGCGACCAGTGGCCAGACGTTGTAGCGGACCGCCTCGACGATGGCGGCCTTCTCGGCGAGCGGCCGTGCGCGCAGGGTCGTGCCGCTGATCGTCGCGCGCTTCCGCATGAGCACCCCGAAGTCGAGCTCGGCGGTGCGGCCGCTGCCCGAGGCGATGACCGCGACGTGCCCGTTCGGGGCGAGGGCCTGCAGGTTCCGCTCCAGGTAGGACGGTCCGACGACGTCCAGCACGACGTCGACGCCGACACCGTCGGTGAACGCCATGACGCGTTCCACGAAGTCCTCCGTGCGGTGGTCGATGACCAGGTCGGCGCCGAGGTCACGGGACGCGGCGACCTTGCGGTCGCCGCCGCTCGTCGCGATCACCGTCGCACCGAGGGCCTTCGCCCACAGCACCGCGTGCGACCCCATGCCGCCAGTACCCCCGTGCACCAGGAGTGTCTGCCCGGGGCGGAGTCCGGCGAGCATGCCGATGTTGGAATAGACCGTGCACGCGGCTTCGGGCAGTCCGGCCGCCTCGACCAGGTCGACGCCCTCGGGGACCGGCAGCACCTGGGTGACCGGCGCGACCACGAGTGCCGCGTACCCGCCGCCGGAGAGCAACGCGCACACCCGGTCGCCCACCGCCACGGTCGTGACGCCCGCGCCGACGGCCCGCACGGTGCCGGAGACCTCGAGCCCGAGGATCTCCGACGCCCCGGGCGGCGGCGGGTAGTTCCCGGCGCGCTGCTGCAGGTCGGCGTTGTTGACGCCGGCCGCGGCGACCTCGATCAGGACCTCGTCCGTGCCGGGTTCGGGGTCGGGCAGGTCGGTGACGGACATGGAAGCGTCGTCGAACGTGATGGCTCGCATGCCCTCGACGGTACGCGCCACCCGCCTCCGGCCGGCTGCCGGTCGCCCACAACCGCCGCCGGTGTCCCTGTGGAGGTTCCCTGTACGCTCGACGACGGATCTGCACCTCATCCGGGGGAGTGCGGACAGATCGAGGGGACTCTCCACCATGCCCAAGAAGCTCATCGCGCTGGCCACCGCCGGCCTCGCACTCACGCTGCTCGCCGGTTGCTCGACCGGGCCGTCCAAGGCCGAGCAGTGCACGCAGTTCGAGAAGACCGTCAAGTCCGCCGCCCAGGGCGTGCAGTCCGAGGCCGCGAACCTGCAGTCCGACCCGGACGCCGCCGTCACGAAGCTCAAGGAGCTCGACGAGAAGATCTCCGACGGCGTCGACGACCTGTCGGACGACGACCTGAAGGCCAAGGGCGACGCCTTCGAAGAGGCGTACGGCGACCTGGTCGACGACATCGAGGACATCGCCGACGACCCGCAGTCGGCCGACGTCTCGGCCCTGACGAAGTCCAGCACCAAGGTGCAGGACGCCGGCAACGCGTTCCAGAAGGAGTGCAACTCCTGATGCGTCGCACCCTCACCGCACTGGCCACCGCCGGCCTGGCACTCACGCTGCTCGCCGGCTGCTCGGGCGGCGACGGCGGTTCCTCCGACGGCGGCTCGTCCGGAGGCGACTCGGGCTCGTCCAGCGCACCGTCGGCCTCGAAGACCGCCGCCGCGGCACCCGCCCAGACCAAGGGGGAAGCCTGCTCCCTGCTCGAGAACGAACTCGCGTCGTTCCTCAAGGAGCAGGGTTCCAGCTCTGCCCCGGCCGACCCGAAGGCCCGTGCGGCGCTCGTCGACGAGTTCGTCCAGCGCATCGACTCGGCGCTGACGAAGGTCTCGAACGACCAGGTCCACGACACGTTCGAGGACTTCTCCGGCGCGGCGAAGGGCTACAGCTCCGCCATCCGCTCCGGCGCGGCCGAGGACAGCACCGAGGTCACGAAGGCCCAGTCCGAGGTGCAGACCACGCTCGACCAGGTCTCGGCGGTCTGTCCCGCCAAGAGCTGAGCGAGCGCCCGCCCAGCCACGCATGACGACGCCCCGCCGCTCCTGGACCCGGAGCGGCGGGGCGTCGTGCTTCCCCGTCCGGGGGAACGGGCGTCAGACGGCTGCGGGCTGCGAGGCGTCGAGGCGTGCGACGTCCTCCGGCCGGAGCCGCACGGTCGGCGCGGTGATCGAGTTCAGGATCGACTGCGGCCGGGACGCACCGGGGATCGGCACGACGACGTCGCTCTTCTGCAGCTCCCACGCCAGGGCGATGACCTGCGGGGTGACCCCACGGTCGCGAGCGATGTAGGCGAAGTCCTCGAACGCCGTGCCGAGGTCCGCCGCGCTCCCGATGCCACCGAGGGGGCTCCACGGCAGGAACGCGATGCCGAGCTCGTCGCACAGTTCGAGCTCCGGCTCGCTCGACCGGAACTTCGGCGAGTACTGGTTCTGCACCGACGCCAGGCGTCCGCCGAGCACCTCGTTCGCGGTGCGGATCTGGTCCGGGTCGGCGTTCGAGATGCCCGCCATCCGGATGACGCCCTCGTCGAGCAGCTCGGCGAGCGCCCCGATCGAGTCGGCGTACGGCACCGCCGGGTCGGGCCGGTGGAACTGGTACAGGCCGATCTGCTCGACGCCGAGCCGCTTCGCCGAGGCCTTCGCCGCCTCCTTCAGGTACTCCGGGTGCCCGTTCTGCGCCCAGTTGCCGGCTTCGGGACGCAGGTGTCCGCCCTTCGTCGCGATGAGCACGTCCGAGGTGTCGTCGTGGTACTCCCGGACGGCCCGCGCGATGAGCTCCTCGTTGTGCCCCACCTCGTCGTGGCCGCCCAGGTGGTATGCGTCGGCGGTGTCGATGAGCGTGACACCGTTCTCGAGCGCTGCGTGGATCGTGGCGATGGACTGACGCTCGTCCGGTCGGCCCTCGATCGACATGGGCATCCCGCCCAGACCGATGGCACTGACGGACACGTCTCCGATGACTCGTTGCTTCATCGGCCCAGCATGCGCCCAGCCCCGGTGCCGACGCCCAGTTCCCGCACCGACGCGCCACGGGCGTCCGTCACCGACGCGCCCACTCCGGCGCGTGTTCCGGCAGCGGGCCGAACGCGATGCCGCGGGCGTAGACGCCCCGGACCGGCGGGACCCAGCGCGCGAGGAGCACCGGCAGCAGCGGCGGTCCGTCCCGCAGGTGCCCGGCGAAGGCGCGCTCGAACACGACCCGGTGCAGCACCGCCTGCGCGGCCTGCACCAGGGCGGCTGGTGGGGTCCGGCGACGCTGGACGGCTGCGAGCACCCGGTCCAGGGCGCCACCGCGGAGCCCCCGCCGGAGCGCCGGCACCAGGATCGTCGCGGTCGCCACCGCGTCCTGCACCGCGAGGTTGATGCCGACGCCACCGGCAGGCGACATCGCGTGTGCGGCGTCACCGATGCAGAGCAGCCCCGGGCGCCACCACCGGCGCAGGCGGTCCATGCGGACGTCGAGCACGTGCACGTCGTCCATCGAGGCGATCGCGTCGACCCGGTCCGCGAAGTCCGGTCGGAGCCGCGCCACACGGGCCCGGAAGGCCGTCACCCCCGCGGCACGCAGGGCCGCGTCCGAACCCTTCGGCGCGAAGTACGCGACCTGGTGGTACTCCGGCCGCGGGAAGCTCAGCAGCACGTCCCGGTCCGAGAACGCGGGGGTGAGGGCGCTCGCCGCGTCCCCGGGGTGCCGGGGCAACCGGCACCACCAGGTGTCGAAGGGCACCCGGAACGCTCGCGGCACGAGCCCGGCGGCGCGACGCAGCACCGAGTTCCGCCCGTCGCAGGCGATCACGACGTCGGCGCGGAGTTCCTCGGGTTCGCCGGTCCCGTCCCGCGGCCGCAGGTGGACCCCGGTCACGACCCCGTTCTCCTCGATGAGCCCGGTCGCCGCCAGGCCCGTCGAGATGCGGAACGACGGCTCCTGACGGGCTGCGGTCACGAGCAGGTCGAGCAGGTCCCACTGCGGCACCATCGCCACGTGGTCGTACGGAGGTGCGAGACGCGAGAAGCCACCGAGCAGCAGCCGGGAGCCGTCCGGCATCGGCAGCGAGAAGTCGTCGAGACGTGACTGCGGCAGCGCCCGGAACGGTGCACCGAGTCCGAGTTCGTCGAGCAGACGGATGGTCGAGGCGTGCACCGTGTCGCCCCGGAAGTCCCGGTTGAAGTCGTCGTGCCGCTCGAGCACGCGCACCTCGACGCCGGCGCGGGCGAGCAGCAGCCCGAGGACGACCCCTGCGGGGCCGCCACCGACCACCGCGACCGTCGTCCGCGACACCGTCACCATGCCCGGGACGCTACCCCGGTCCGGACTGGAGGCGCGTGGCGGCCCCGCCCCGCGCCTCCAGTCCGGAACGCACGCACGTTCTCCACCCCGACACACGTCGGACGACGGTGTCCGGTCGGAAGGGTGGTGTCGGTGCGCCGGTCAGGCGCCGGCGGACACCGACGACGAAGCGGAACCGCTGTCGACGGCGTCCACGAACACGGCCCCGCCCCAGGCGATGACGACGATCGCGAGCACGAAGCCGATCGCCGCGATCCACCACGACGGCTTCCGCCGGATCCACGCGCCGATCGACAGCACGATCGTGGCGACCCCGATGACGAAGGCGCCACCGACCGCGATGGCCGCGCCACCGAAGTACCCGCCGGGCGTGCAGCCCGACGAGGCGTCGCACTCGGCCGTGGCCGAGGCGATCGCGACGATGCCGACGACCGCCGTGATCGCGGTCATGACGGCACCGAACACCAGGAGCAGCACCGTCGAGATCCGGTCGGCGAGCTTCGCCGGCGGGAACAGCGTGGTGCCACCGCGCTCCCACGCCGCGCGCTGCGCGTCCGTGGGGCCGGAGGAGGACTGCGGCGGAGGGCCGGGGACGTTGGACCAGGTCATGCGTGCAGTCCTACCGCGCCTCGACCCCGAACGCCTGTGCGAGCCGCTGGATCTTCTGCGCCCGACCGAGCCGCGGCAGGTCGGAACCGTCGCGGATGACCCGGCCGCGGGCCTCGAAGTCGTCGAGGAAGTCCTGCGCCCAGGCGACGTCGGTCGGCGTGGGGGAGATGACCTCGTTGATGACGGGGAGCTGCTCGGTGTCCAGGCAGAGCTTGCCGGTGAGGCCGAGCGACACGGCCACCTGCGACTGCTCGCGGAGGATCGGGTGCGACGACCCGACCGTGGGGCCGTCGATCGGACCCGGCAGGTCGCCGACGCGCGAGGCGACGACCAGCTTCGACCGCGGGTACGCCATCGCGAGCGTGTCGGCGCTGGTCCCGGTGTCGCGGCGGTAGTCGCCGGAACCGAAGGCCAGGCGGAACGCGCCCTGCGCCCTGGCGATCGACACGGACTCCTCGATGCCCAGGGCCGACTCGACGAGGGCGATCACCGGCGTCTGGCCGCCCAGGCGGTGCCAGGTGTCGGTGACCTGGGCGGGGGACTCGGTCTTGGCGAGCATGACGCCCTGCAGCCCGGGCAGGCCCCGGAGCTCCTCGACGTCGTCCGCCCAGAAGTCCGTGGTGACGTCGTTGATCCGCACCCAGGCCTCGCCACCGCCGGCGAGCCAGGCGGCGACGCCCTGCCGGGCCGAGGGCTTCGCGGCGGGGTCGACGGCGTCCTCGATGTCCAGGATGATCTGGTCGGCGCGGGAGCGCTGGGACTTGTCGAACCGGTCGGTGGCGGTGCCGGACACCAGCAGCCACGACCGTGAGATCTCGGCGGGGACCGATCGACGCCGGTTCGGCGTGGGGGCGGACGGAGTGGTGCGGTCGTCGATGGCCATGCCCCGTTGGTACCACACCGGACCGGGCTGCCGTCGGATCGGGCGCGCCGCACGTCGGGTCGGACGGTGGCGCACGTCCGGCCGGACGGCGGTCGCGTCCCGCCGGACGGCGGTCAGGTCCGTGCGGAAACCCCGAAACCTCGGTTCATTGCCAGAGAGGCCGTCCGGTTCCGCCTACAGTGTCGGATGTGTGGCGAGCGGACAGGGTGACCGACGGTGAGGACGACGTGAACGACGACGTCCCCGTCGAGGGTGCCCGCGCGCGCCCCGACGACGACCGAGACGAGCAGCAGGACGTGGACCAGGAACGGACCGACGAGCCGGACCGCACGCTCCGCCCGGAGCTGCAGATGACGAGCCCGCAGGCGATCAGCCTCGGCGACCCGCGGCTGCAGGCCGGCAACGCGGCCGAACCGACGTGGGACGGCTGGCGCACCCAGCTGACCGGCGTCGGCGGCACGAGCCCGCTCACGCACTTCAGCGACCACCCGCGCGCCCGCATCGAGCTCTCGACCACCCACCCGGGCGGTCTCGCGCAGTTCATCACCGGCAAGACGACCCTGCTGTCGAGCCTGATCCGCGACGAGGTGGCGCTCCGTGCCGCCCGCGTGGCTGCCGGACACGTCGAGGCGAAGGGCACCGAGCTCGCCACCGTGCGCGGCATCGACGCCGTGAAGCTCGGCATCGGCATGGCCGACTGGCAGCACGGCGACGAGCAGTTCCGCGGCCCGGTGCTCCTGCGTCCCCTGGCGATCCGCCGGCACGGACGCGACTTCGAGGTGCGCCTGCTCGGCGAACCGGTGCTCAACCCGGGCCTCGCCGACGCCCTGCACGAGCAGTTCGGGGTCATCCTCGACGCGCAGTCCTTCGTGGCCCTCGCGCAGCAGGACGGCTCGTTCACGCCGAACCCCGTCATCGACCGCCTGCGTGGCCTGACCGCGCACATCCCCGGCTTCTCGGTGCACGCCCGCCTCGTGGTGTCCACCTTCGCCGAGGTCGCCACCGGCATGGTCGAGGACACCGGCGACCTGTCGCACCCCGTGCTCGACGCCCTCGCCGGCAACCCGAGCGCGAAGTGGCAGGTCGAGCAGTCCTACCACCCGGTCGAGCAGACCCCGTCGGACGAGCGCAGCCCGGAGACCGACACGCTCCTGCTCGACGCCGACGACGAGCAGGAGAACGTGATCGCGCAGATCACGGCCGGCAACTCCATCGTCGTGAAGACCCTGCCCGGCACCGGTGGCACCCAGACCATCGTGAACGCCCTGGGCGGCCTGGTCGCCGCGAACAAGCGCGTGCTCGTCGTGAGCCCGCGCCGCGCGACCCTGCGGGGCATCGCCGCCCGCTTCGGCGAGGTCCAGCTGCCCGGGGTCGCGGTCACGCCGTCGACCCTGCGCCGCGACGTCGTCCGTGCCATCGCCCGGAACGAGAAGGCCGCGCGTCCGAACCTCCGCGAGGTCGACGACGCCCTGGTCCGCCTGCGCAAGGTGCTGAAGGACTACCGCGGATCGCTCACCCGCAAGGACCCCGACTTCGGCGTCTCGGTGCTCGACTGCCTGGTGGAGCTGTCGCGCCTGTCGCTGCTGCCCGTCGCCCCGTCGACCACCGCGCGCCTGTCGAAGCAGTCCGTCGCCTCGATGGTCGAGGGTCGCTCGCGCGTCGCCGAGACGATGGTCAGCGCCGCGAACCTCGGCGAGTTCCGCTACGGCCCCGACGACTCGCCCTGGTACGGCGCGAAGTTCGGTTCGAGCGACGGTGCCCAGCGTGCGCACCGCATCGCGAAGGACCTCGACGCCGACGGCCTGCCGACCCTGCTCCGCCGCGCCCACGACCTGGTGAGCTCGACGCACATGCGCCAGTTCACGACGATCAACGAGCTCGGCATCTACCTGCGCCTGCTCACCGAGATCCGTGACACGCTCGACCGCTTCCTGCCGGTGGTCTTCGACCGCTCGGTGTCCGAGCTCGTGGCCGCCACCGCCCCGCGCGGCGAGGGCGCCCCGATGTCGTCGACCAACCGTCGTCGGCTCAAGAAGCTCGCCCGCGAGTACGTCCGCCCGGGCGTGCACGTGTCCGACCTGCACGAAGCCCTGACCCGCGTCCAGCAGCAGCGGGTGCTCTGGCAGCGCTACGTCGCCGCCGGCGTGAACCCCGAGGTGCCCACGGGCATCGCCGACGTCCAGGTGCTGTTCTCGAACGTCGCCGAGGACCTCGCGCGCCTCGACGAGCCGCTGGGCCGCACCGAGCGTGACCGCCAGCTCGCGAACACCCCGGTCGACCAGCTCGTCCCGACCATCGCCGAGCTCGCCGCCGAGTCCGACGTCCTGCACAACCTGCAGGAGCGCACCGAGCTCATGCAGACCCTGCGCGACCTGCAGCTCGAGCCGCTCATCACCGACCTGGCGAACCGGCACGTGCCGGACGTGCAGGTGCCCGCCGAGCTCGAGCTCGCCTGGTGGCAGTCCGCC
This sequence comes from Curtobacterium sp. ME12, assembly GCF_903970855.1. Lineage (NCBI taxonomy): Bacteria > Bacillati > Actinomycetota > Actinomycetes > Micrococcales > Microbacteriaceae > Curtobacterium > Curtobacterium sp. ME12. The sequence goes on along the minus strand of NZ_CAJCKD010000010.1, from coordinate 34,194 downwards.
CTCGAGACCATGCTCGAGTCCGACCGGGCGCTGCTCGGCGCGAACACCGACATGCTCGACCGGGTCGAGGCCGACTTCCGCCTGGTGGACGACGCCCACGCGGCCGGGGTCTCCCAGGGCCTGGCGTGGCAGCTCGCCGAGAACTGGAAGGTCGGTCTCGTCGACTGGCCCGAAGAAGCGACCGCGCTCAAGACCCAGCTCCGCGACGGCGCGATCACCTCGCGCCTGCTGCAGGACTCCGCACCGCACCTGTCCCGGTCGATCGCACCGGTCTGGCTCGCCAGCCCGTACGAGGTGCCGCAGATCGCCGACACGATGCCCTTCGACACCGTGATCCTGGTCGACGCCGGTGCCGTGACGATCGCCGAGACCGTCGGCGCCGTCCGTCGCGCCCGCCAGACCGTCGTGTTCGGCGACCCGGTGACCCAGACGCCGTCGCCCTTCCGCATCGCCGTGGACCCCGAGCACCGGGCGCTGCAGGTCGACGAAGGCACGCTCGACGCGTTCCACGCCGACTCCGCCCTGGCGAAGCTGTCCACCCTGCTGCCGACCCTGTCGCTGTCGCGGTCGTACCGCGCCGGCGGCGAGGACCTGGCCGAGCTCGTGAACCGTCGCTTCTACGGCGGCAAGATCGAGTCCCTGCCCTGGGCCGGCTCGTTCCTCGGGCACGGCTCGATCGCGCTCGACTACGTCAGCGACGGCAAGGCCGTGCCCGACCCCGAGTCCGGTGCCGTCGAGAGCGTCGACGCCGAGGTCGACCGCGTGGTCCGGCTCGTCATCGACCACGCGCGCACCCGTCCGACCGAGTCGCTCATGGTCATCACCGCGTCGGCGAAGCACGCCGTGCGCGTCGAGCAGGCCGTGCTGACCGCCGCCCAGGGCCACAAGGACCTGACCGAGTTCGTCATCGGTGACCGAGCCGAGCCGTTCATCGTGGCGACGCTCGAGCAGTCGGTGGCGCAGAGCCGCGACCGCGTCGTGTTCTCCATCGGCTACGGCCGTACCCCGCACGGCCGTGTGCTGCGCGACTTCGGTCCGCTCGGCAAGCCCGGCGGCGAGCGGCTGCTGGCGGTCGCGATGACCCGCGCGCGTCGCTCGATGGTCATCGTCACCTGCTTCCAGCCGTCGGACATCGAGGCCGAGCGCATGGGCCACGGCACCGTCGCCCTCGCCGAGATCCTGGCCGAGGTGCGTGCCCGTACCACCGCCGAGTACGTGCCGGACGACTCCGACCCGCTGCTCGTCGACCTGGCCCGGCGCCTCGAGATGCGCGGCATCCCGGTGGCGCTCGGACACCGCGGCAAGCTCGGCCTCGTCGCCGCGCACGGCGGGGTGTGCGTCACGATCGAGACCGATGCGTCGCTGGTCAAGGGATCGCTGCGCGAGTCCCTGCGCCTCCGGCCCGAGGTCCTCCGTCGACTCGGCTGGCACTACGTACGCGTGCACGCGTTCCAGCTGTTCTCCGACCCGGACCGCGTCGCGAACACCGTCGCCGCGGTGCTCGGTGTCGACCGCGGCGCCACGCAGGAGATCTCCATCCCACCGATCCCCGCCCGCCGGTGAGCCGCCGGGCCTCGCGGCCCGCCGGTCCGGTGACGCCGGAGACGGACCAGCTGGTGGGCACGTGGACGCGGGCCGATGACGCGTCGTCAGCCGCGCCTCCCGTCCGTCCCACCGCTGACGGAGGCGAGACGGACGAGCCGCCTGGAGGCCCGGTGCGGCGCCGCAGACGCGTCACCACCCAGCCGGTGGCGGGCTACGACCCGACGCCGCCGCCGGAACCGGCGCGCCACCGCGACGGTGAGAACGACGACCAGCTCCGGCGCGACGTCCCCCCGCACTGGTAACCGGTAGCCTGGCCCGTGATGACTGACACCGCGCGGCAGCGCCCCGACTGGCAGACCTGGCCGAACCTGATCACGCTGTTCCGCCTCGTGCTGATCCCGGTGTTCATCGGCCTCGTCGTCGCCGGCCACCCGGGGTGGGCGCTCGTCGCCCTCGTCGTGATCGGCGTGAGCGACTGGGCCGACGGCTTCATCGCCCGGAAGTTCGACCAGGGTTCCAAGCTCGGCAAGGCGATCGACCCCGTCGCCGACCGGCTGGCTATCATCGCGATCGTGCTGTCCCTGGTGCTCGTCGGCCTGCTGCCCTGGTGGGTGGTGGCCGTCGTCGTGCTCGTCGACCTGGTGCTCGTCGTCCTGTCGAGCGTGCTGTTCCACGGCAACCCGGACCTCGACGTCACGTGGACGGGCAAGATCCGGTCGGCCCTGTTGTTCGTCGGGCTGCCGGTGCTGCTGTTCTCCGCGGTGCACACCGTCGACGAGAACGCGCCGTGGGTCCGGGTGGTCGCCCTGGTGTTCGTCTACCTCGGCACCGCGGGCCACGTGCTCGCCGGCGCCCAGTACGCCGTCGCGATGTTCGCGAAGCGCCGCGCGGTCCCCGCCGCCTGACGAGGCCCCTCTCCGCAGAACACCGGTGTCGACGCTGCGCACCGCGGTTCACGGGTGTGCAGCGCGCGAACACCGGTGTCTCGCGGCGCCGGGGCTAGAACTTCGTCGACCCGCCGATGCCGGGGCCCTCGGGAGCGTTCGACGGGGCGATGTGCGCCCCGGTGCTCGTGGCGCCGCCGGTCTGCGGGCGGAGCAGGTCGCGGATCTCGAGCAGCACCTCGACGTCGGTCGGGGGGACGTCCTGCGGGGTCTGCTGCTCGTCGTTCTTGACGCGCTCGAACGCCACCTTCTTCAGGTGGTTGACGGGCACGACGAGCGCGAAGTAGACGACCGCGGCGACGATGACGAAGTTGAGCACTGCGCCGATGATCGCGCCGAACTTCAGTTCCGCGTCACCGCCGGAGACTGTGGGGATCGCCACGACCAGTGCCTTGTCCAGGCTCGACGCGTTGAACACCGCACCGATCAGCGGGTTGATCAGGGCGCTGACGATCGTGGTGACGATCGCGGTGAACGCCGCACCGATGACGACTGCGACGGCCAGGTCGATGACGTTGCCGCGGAGCAGGAACTCCTTGAAGCCCTTCATGCGAGGGTCTCCTTCCGGGTCGAGGACGGCCGCCGGGTGGCGACGCGCCCAACCTATCCGGGGAGCGCAGTCCGCGTCAGGACGATGCGGGCTTCGGCGTGCTCGGCTTCGACTCGGCCTTCTTCGCCGGCTCGGCCGTCTTCGGTTCGGACTTCGCGGGGGTGCTCGACGAGCTCTCGGATCCCGGGGCCGGGCGCGAGTCGGTGCGGTAGAAGCCGCCGCCGTTGAAGGTCACGCCGACGGGGGAGAACACCTTGCGCAGGACGCCGCCGCAGACCGGGCACTCCGTCAGGGTGGCGTCGGAGAAGGACTGCTTGATGTCGAACGCGTTGTCGCACTCGGTGCAACGGTACGAGTAGGTGGGCACGTCAGCTCCGGAACGTGATGATGCGCGACGGCGTGATGATGCCGTCGACGGGTTCGTCGTGGGGTTCGCGCGGGACCTCGTCGAGGTACTCCGCGTCGAAGATCACAGCATAGACGGGCGGGCGGTTCGCCATGGACCCGAGGGTCTTGTCGTAGTAGCCGCGCCCCCAGCCCATGCGGACACCGTCGTGCCCGACCGCCGCCGCTGGGGCGAGGATCGCGTCGACGTCGTTGATCGCGAGCGGGGACAGGACCTCGCCGACGACCTCGGGCAGGCCGAGCAGGCTCTCGGTCTCGCTCTCGCCGTCGCCCACGGCCCAGTCGAGCAGGCCGTCCTCGCGGGTGACCGGCAGCAGCACGCGGATGCCCTGCCCGAACGCCCAGTTCAGGAACGGCCGGACGTTCGGCTCGTCCGGGGCGGACAGGTACAGGGCGAGGGACGTCACCTGGCGCTCCTCGACGAAGCGCTGCAGGGTCGCGGTCAGGGTCTGGGTGTCCGCGTCGCGTTCGGTCGTGGTCCGGGTGCGCCGCCGCTGCCGGAGTTCGGCTCGCAGGGCGCGCTTCTCGTTCCCGAGATCGGCGATCATGCGCAGGAGTCTACCGAGGGGTACGCTTGCGGCTTCCCGCCGGGAACCCGCGGGGTGCCGTGTCCCCCGGAGCGACGACATGCCCTCGAAAGGGGGATCGGATACGGTCTGACCATGGGCTTCCAGATTTCGAAGGCGGTGATCCCGGCCGCAGGGCTGGGCACCCGCTTCCTCCCCGCGACCAAGGCGATGCCGAAGGAGATGCTCCCCGTCGTCGACAAGCCGGCCATCCAGTACGTGGTGGAAGAGGCTGTCGGCGCCGGGCTGACCGACGTGCTGATGATCACCGGGCGCAACAAGAACGCGCTCGAGAACCACTTCGACCACGTGTCGGAGCTCGAGGAGACCCTCCGCAAGAAGGGCGACCACGAGAAGCTGCAGAAGGTGAACCAGTCGACGGACCTCGCCGACATGCACTACGTGCGACAGGGCGACCCGCTCGGCCTCGGCCACGCGGTGCTCCGTGCCAAGATGCACGTTGGCCGCGAGCCGTTCGCCGTGCTCCTCGGTGACGACATCATCGACGCCCGCGACCCGCTCCTCAAGCGCATGATCGAGGTCCAGGGCGAGAAGAACGCCACCATCGTGGCCCTGCTCGAGGTCCCCGAGTCGCAGACCCACCTGTACGGCATCGCCACGGTCGAGCCGACCGACACCGACGACGTGGTGAAGATCACCGGGCTCGTCGAGAAGCCCCCGCAGGGCGAGGCACCCTCGAACCTGGCCATCATCGGCCGCTACGTCATCCGTCCCGAGGTCTTCGACGTCCTCGAGAAGCAGGAGCCGGGCAAGGGCGGCGAGATCCAGCTGACCGACGCGCTCATGAAGATGGCGAGCGCCGAGGAGTGGACCGGCGGCGTGTACGGCGTCGTCTTCCGTGGACGCCGGTACGACACCGGTGACAAACTCGACTACATCAAGGCGATCGTGCAGCTCGCCTCGGACCGCGATGACCTCGGCCCCGACCTCAAGTCGTGGCTGAAGGAGTTCAACGCGGGCGAATAGTCGGCCATCCCGCCCGGGTCCGTCACATCACGGACCCGGGCGGGACACCCCGTCCCGCACAGCGGCGGGACCCCGGAGGAACCCAGCGATGACGACGATCCCGACCCTGTCCCACGGGCGGGTCACCATCCGGCCCCTCCGGCTCCGCGACACCCGCGACCTCGACGCGGCACTCGCGACGAACCGCTCGTGGCTCCGCACCTGGGAGGCCACGAACCCCTCCGGACACGTCTCCACCGACGTCCGGGGCAGCATCCGCGCGCTCCAGGCCAACGCCCGCGCGGGACTCGGACTCCCGTTCGCGATGGAGCTCGACGGCCGCTTCGTCGGGCAGCTCAACGTCTCCGGCATCTCCTACGGCTCGCTCGCGAGTGCCTCCATCGGCTACTGGGTCGTCGAGGACGCCGCCGGCCACAACGTGACGCCGATCTCGGTCGCCCTCGCCGTCGACCACTGCTTCCGCTCGCTCGGCGTGCACCGGATCGAGATCTGCATCCGGCCGGAGAACGCCCCGAGCCTGCGCGTCGTCGAGAAGCTCGGCTTCCGGTACGAGGGACTCCGTCGCCGGTACATCCACATCAACGGGGACTGGCGCGACCACTTCTGCTTCGCGCTGGTGGCGGAGGAGGTCCGCGGGGGCGTCCTCGAGCGCTGGGTCCAGGGGCGGGTGCCGCCCGGCGCGGGGACCGTTCCGCTCGCCGCACGCGACGAGGCGGCACTGCCGCTGGACACGACGCCCCGCATCTGACGTCCCGGGTCCGACGGGCCTGGAGGCGCGGCTCGCCTCCCACGGATTCCGCCCCGACACGCGCAACACGCGTCCGGCAATGACGCGGCGCGGGAACCGCCGCCCCTACCGTGTTCGCATGGCAGGAATCGGCTCGTGGGGTGGCGGCATCGTCCTGCTCGTCGCGGCCGTCCTCTGGCTCGTCTACCTGATGCCGTCGTGGGCCGCCCGTCGCCAGTACCTGGCCACCGAGCGGAACGCCATCCGGCTGCAGCAGACCCTCCGGATCCTCGCGCAGACCGCCGAGCTGCCGGACGAGGTCCGCATCGAGATGAACGCGAAGTCCCTCGCTCAGGCGCAGCGCGTCGCCCGGTCCGAAGAGGCCAAGCGCACCGCCATCGTCCGGGCCCACGAGGCCGCGCGGCAGCGTGAGATCACCCGCCGCCTGGCCGAGCAGGCCCCCGTGCTCGAGCGGGCGTCCGCCGTGCCGGCCCTGACCGCGATGCGCATGCGCCGTTCCCGGCTCGGGGCGACCCTGTTCGGCGCGCTCGGCATCGTCGTGGCCCTCGTGGTCTTCGTCGCTGCACCGTCGCTCTGGCTCGTCGGTGTCGCCGGACTCGTCGCCGCCGGTGGGTCCGCAGCGGTCCTGGCTCAGCTGCACCAGGTGGCGACGGCGCGGAAGCAGCGTCTCGCGGCCGCCGAGACGGGCGCGACCCGCGCCTCCCGGCCGTCCACCGCATGGACGGACCCGGCACCGCCCCTGTCGACCGAGCAGCCTGCCGAGCCCGCAGCAGACCGCTCGTGGACCCCGAACCACGTGCCCAAGCCCCTCTACGTGGAGCGGCCGACGGCACCGGCCGCGTCGCCCGAATCGTCGGCGGAACTCGCCGCCCGGCTGAAGGAGCGCGTCGCTGCGGCCAAGGCGGAAGCCGAGGCCGAAGCCTCGGCCATCCGCGCCGGGGAGTCCGACCCGTCACTGGCACGGGTGTCGCGGATGCGACCCGAACTCGAAGAGGCTGCGGCGTCGCTGTCCGCGCACGACCAGGGGCGTCTGGCCGAACGGCTCGGGCTCCGTGCTCCCGCAGCCCCGTCCGCGTCGGGCGGCGTTGCTGCGGGCGCTCCTGCTCCAGCAGCTCCTGCTCCCGCTCACGAGCCCGACGAGCCCGCCGGGCCGCCGAGCAGGTGGGCCGGCATGGGTGTCCTCGACGATGACGCCTACCAGCAGGCCGACCTCGACGCGATCATGCGACGGCGCCGCGCGGTCTGACCCGCGGCACGCCCGAAGGGCCACCTGCGATTTCGGCTGGGCCGAACGAGGGTGCTAGTGTGGTCGAGCACTTGGGGCTATGGCGCAGTTGGTAGCGCGTCTCGTTCGCAATGAGAAGGTCAGGGGTTCGAATCCCCTTAGCTCCACCAGGTGGCAACCACGAGAACGGCCCGGAACCCAGGTTCCGGGCCGTTCTCGTTGCCGGCCGTTTCGGGGCGATCGTCCTCCACAGGCCCACTCGGGTGCACCGTTCGACACAGTTCACGGACAGGGGTGGTGTGTTGTCCGACGCACCGCCCTAGACTCCCCGTGCGCCGGTGGGGCGCGGCCGACCGGTTCGGCCCGATCAGGGGGAGAGCATGTTCCGTATCAGACGTCTCGTCGCGACCATCGCGACCACGGTGGTGGTGGCCGCCGGCATCGCCGTCGCCGGCCCGTCGTCGGGCGCGTCCGCAGCGGTCACGCCGCTGGGTGTCGACATCTCCTGGCCGCAGTGCGGCAGCCAGGTGCCGACCGACCAGGCGTTCGGCATCGTGGGCGTCAACGAGTCCCTCGGCAACACCACGAACCCGTGCCTCGCCGAACAGCTCGCCTGGTCGGCGAAGTCCGTCGGGGGTTCGGCCCAGCCGAAGACGCAGCTGTACGCGCTGTTCGCCAACCCGGGTCTCAAGGCGTCGGTCTGGCCCACGTCGAACCGCTACCAGGGCACGGTGCCCACCAACCCGTTCGGCAAGTGCGTGACCAAGGGCGGCAAGAAGCAGGTCACCCTGGCGTGCTCGTTCATGTACGGCTACGCCCGCGGGTACGACGACGTCCAGAGCCGTGGTGTCCCGAACCCGTCCGCCTACCGCTGGTGGATCGACGTCGAGACGGGTCTGTCGTACCAGCGTGACACCGCCCAGAACCGCGCGGCGATGCAGGGCATGATCGTCGGGCTCAAGACCGCCGGCATCAAGCGGATCGGCCTCTACTCGACCGGTTCGCAGTGGAAGACCATCGCCGGCACGGTCAAGTCGAACAGCCCGCTCTACGGTCGCTCGAACTGGATCGCGCTCGGCCGGAGCACGGTCACCAAGGCGCGGAAGGCCTGCTCCGGCACCCCGCTGCCCGGCGGCACCATCGCGATGGTCCAGGTCGAGGTGCCCTACGGCTCCGGCACCATCGACCGCAACGTCTCCTGCACCTGATCGACCTGACCTGACCTGACCGACGGACGGGAGGCCCGGTGCCAGCTGGCACCGGGCCTCCCGTCCGTCTGCGGGTCGCGTCGGCCCGTCCCCGAGGTCGACGTGTCAGCCGGCGATGCTCTCCGTCAGCACGCCGGACTGCGCGAAGGTGGTGTGGATCGCGTTCGCTGCCTGCTCGAAGGCACGGTTGCCGCGCGAGATGCCGAGCGCGCCGCCCTTGATCGCGGACTTGCCCGAGCCGCGCAGCAGTCGGGCGACGGTCCGGCCGTCCGGGGCGATCATGATCTGCACGTCCAGCCGGGTGTGGAACGTGCGGTCGTTCGCCATCCCACCGATGAGCAGCGTCAGGCCGAGGCTGCCGCGGGTCGCGCGGAGTGCACCCTGCTCGGCGTCGTCGACGGTGTAGCCCTCGCGGGCCAGGGCCTCGCGCACCTGTGCACGGGCGGTCTCGGGATCGGTGGCGACGAAGAAGTCGTGGCTCTCGGGCATGTGTGTTCCTTCCGAACGGGTCCGCTGGGACACGGAGGACGCTCGCCCCCGAACACGATCATGCCGTGTCGGAACGACGGAGGTGTCGCTTACGCTGGTCGTGTCATGACTGCCTCGATGAACCGCCGCGCACTCCTGTCCCTCGCCGGCGTCGCCGGGATCGGGCTCGCCGTCGCGGCGTGCTCCTCCGGCAGCGACAAGGGCGGCGACTCGGGCAACGGTGGGGGCGGCGGGCGCGGGAGCTCCGGTGGTGGGGACGCAGCGTCCACCCCGACGGCGAAGCCCGTCGCGAAGGCCGTCACTCCGGCTCAGGTCCCGCTCGTCGGCGGCGTCACGATCACCGTGACGGGGACCGGACTCGCCGCCGTCAAGGGCGTCACCGTCGGGGGTGTCGCTGCGCGCGACGTCACAGCGACCGCGTCGAAGGTGACCTTCACGGCCCCGCACCAGGCGATGTACACGGCCGGTGACGCCGACGTCGCACTCTTCACCGAGTCGATCGAGCCGAGCCCCTCGGTCAATCGGTCCTCTGACGGCAACGGCAGCGCCGCGAACGACGGGCAGAGCGGCGCCACCCAGGACACCGCGACCACCACGCCGACGCCGACCGCCGCAGCGACGCCCGCTGCGGGCAGCGCGGTTGCCTCGACCACCCTCGCCTACGCGGCACTGACCGACGTCGACCGGCAGCTCGCCTACGCGATGCGGTACTGGAAGGACTACAACCTCGCCGAGTACGGCACGATGAACCCCATCGGTGGCGACTGCGCGAACTACGTCAGCCAGACGCTCATCGCCCGCGGGTGGGAGCAGCGGTCCGACTGGTACAACCGTGCGGCCGGTGCCGAGCACAGTGCGACGTGGACCTACTGCCCGACGATGGACCCGTGGCTCGAGACCAACGCGGCGGAGTTCGGGCTCACCCGGCGGTCGTCCGACGAACGCGACAAGGTCAGGGTCGGCGACATCGTGTTCTTCGACTGGAACGCCAACGGGTCACCGGACCACACCACCATCGTGTCCGAGGTCTTCACCGAGCCCGACGGCACCATCCGCATCAAGTCGGCGAGCCACAACCAGGACGGCCCCTACCGCGACCTCGACGAGATGATCACGGTGCAGCACCCCGGTGGGTCGGCCTGGTTCCACACCTTCGACGCGGAGCGCTGACGCGGCCCGCAAGACACCGGTGTTCGCGCGTCGCACCGCGGTCTGCGCGTGTGCAACCGGTGAACACCGGTGTCTTGCACAGCCGACTGACCGCACCGCTCACGGGTAGCCGAGGAACCACAGCAGCACGATCGCGACCGGCTGCAGGCACACCCCGACGACCAGCCACGTCACCGCCCGCCGCCGGGTCCCCACGAAGACGTCCGAGCCGAGCAGCGGCGCCATCGGCATGAGCAACCGCGGCAACGACTGCTGCGGCAGGAACACCGCCACCAGGTACAGCCCGTAGGAGGCCGTGAACGCGAGCACGTCGGTGCCCAGCGCCCTGGTGCTCCTGCGCGCGAAGAACCACACGGCGCCGGCGAGCACCACCACGACGAGCACGATGCCGAGCGGCCCGAGCCACGTCGACGCCATCGTGAACCACGGCGTCAGCGGCGCGAAGTGCTGGCGGCCGACGAACCCCACCCACCACGACAGCTCGGTGTCCAGGTACGCGTTCGGCCGCCCCGTCACGGCCGTCGCGATGACGGGCCACGCCAGCCCCGCAGCCGCGACGACCAGGCCGGACACCACGATCGCGAACCGGTCGCGCCACGGGAACGCGTCCCGCTGTCGGCGCCACGCCACCCACCGCAGGACCAGGTGCACGGCCAACGCCAGCGCCAGCGCGAGGACCCCGGGCTTCGTGAACGCCGCCACGACACCGAGCGGCGCGATCAGCCAGTACCGACGCCGGACCAGGGCGAGCAGGGCGCCGAACAGCAGCACGAGCAGCAGGCTCTCCGCGTAGGCGACCTGCAGCAGGAACCCCGTCGGTGCGAACGCGAACAGTGCGGTCGCCCAGCGGGCCCGGTGCGAGCACGCGACGGCGAGCACCAGCCGGTACAGCAGCACGCAGGCACCCGCTCCGGCGATCGACGCCACCACGACCCCGGCGACCCAGAACGACGCTCCGGTCAGCGTCATCACGACCCGCACCACGGCGGGGAACACCGGCAGGAACGCCCACGCGTTCGGCAGGACGTGCCCGGAGTCATCGGTCGGCAGTGTCGCCGGGTACCCGTGCTCGGCGATGATCCGGTAGAACGAGGCGTCCCACGAGCCCGAGAACGTGAAGAACGAGGGATCCTGCCGGTACGAGGCGAACGGCCAGCCGTTCGCGGTCGCCAGCAGGTACACGGTCGCCAGCAGCACGGTGCTGACCACCCGCGAGCCCGCCCAGATCAGCAGCGGTGCGGTCCAGGCGCTGTGCCGTCCGGTCAGCAGGCTGCGGAACCCCTGCCTGGAGGCCCGGCTCGCTTCCGCCACGTTCGTCACCCGCCCGATCCTCCCAGACCGCGGGCCGCACCCCGCATCGCGAGCCGCCACCCGCCCGGCGCGAGGCGACCCGAGTGGATCGTGAGCAGCAGTGGTCTGGTCCGTCTGCCGGACCCGATCACTGCTGCTCACGAAGTGCGGGCCTCCCGGCTAGTGCCCCGTGACCGCGCGACGGATCTGCTCGATCGGCACCTTCGGGGACCGGTCTGCGTTGAGCAGGCCGTTCGTCTCCTGCATGGTGTCGGTGAGCTGCGTGTAGCAGGACCCGGCGAGGAACGAGCTCGCACGGATCGCGTCGTACAGCGCGGTGATCCGGGCCACCCAGTCGTCGCCGTCACTGGCCGACGTGTAGCCCCAGCCGTCCTCGCGCTGGACGCCCGGCTGGTAGTTCACACCCCCGAACTCGGTGAGCATGACCGGCTGGCCGAGGTCTTCGGCGCCGCCGACGAGGATGCGGCGATCCGCCGGACCGATGCCACCGAGGAGCCGGGTCCGTGCGGTCTCGTCCGCGTAGGTGGCCGCGAGCCGGGGTCCGTCGCCCTCGTAGTCGTGGATCGTGACGATGTCGGAGTTCGTGTGCTCCCACCCGTCGTTGGAGATCACCGGACGCGTCGGGTCCAACGCCCGCGTGACGTCGGCGAGGGCCCGGGCGTAGGCCTGCTGCGCCGGGTCGGTGGCGATGTGCTGCACGCCCCAGCTCTCGTTGGCGGGCACCCAGGTGACGATCGACGGGTGCGAGGCGTCACGCTCGACGGCGTCCATCCACTCGCGCACCAGACGCTGCACGGCGCGGGGGGAGAACGCGTACGCGCCGGGGGCCTCACCCCACACCATGAGTCCGAGTCGGTCGGCCCAGTACAGGAACCGCGGGTCCTCGATCTTCTGGTGGTTGCGGGCCGCGTTGAAGCCGAGATCCTTGATGAGTTCGACCTCGCGGCGGAGTGCTGGACGGGACGGGGCAGCGATGTGCGACTCGGGCCAGTAGCCCTGGTTGAGGACACTGCGGACGTCGTGGCGTCGGCCGTTGAGCAGGAACGCGCCGCCGTCGACCCCGACCGTCCGGATCCCGAAGTAGCTGGCGACGGCGTCGAGCGCGCCCGTGCTCGCCGTCGTGCGGGGCAGCAGCGAGACCGTGGCGTCGATCAGCCGGGGCGTGTCCGGCGTCCAGTGCAGCTCGTCCTCGGCCTGCCCGTTCGTCTGCCGTGCGATCGGCACGACCACGTCGAACTCGTCGCCGGTCTCGCCGACGGTGGTCTCGATCGTGGCGAGGTGCTCGTCGCGGTCGTCCCAGCGGGCCTCGACGCGCAGGCGCTCACCGCCCGTACGGTGTCCGTCGAGCCGGACCGTCAGCCGCATGGTCGCGTGGTCGACGTTCGTCCAGCGCAGGGACGCGATCGAGGCGGTCGGCACGGCCTCGAGCCAGACCGTCTGCCAGATCCCGGTGGTCCGGCGGTACCAGATCGCGTGCGGGTCCTCGTGCCAGTCCTGCTTGCCGCGCGGTTGGGTCAGGTCGTGCGGGTCGTCCTCGGCGCGGACCACCAGGGTGTGCACGGCGTCGGGGTCGGTGGCCAGCGCCTCGGTGACGTCGAAGGAGAACGGGGTGTGGCCGCCCTCGTGTCCGCCGATGAACTGCCCGTCGATCCAGACGCGCGCGCGGTGGTCGACGGCGCCGAAGTGCAGGACGAGCCGGGGCGCGCCGGTGCCGAACCCGGCGGCGTCGAGCTCCGAGCGGGTGATCGCGCGGGAGTACCAGACCACGGGCTGGAAGCCGGGTTCGTCGATGCCCGAGGCCGGGGACTCGGGCGGGAACGGGACCACGATGTCCCGGGCGTCGGTGAAGCCGGTGCGCCAGGCGTCGTCGTCGCCGTCGTTCCGGAACGACCACGTGCCGTCGAGGTCGGCCCAGGCGGTGCGGAGCATCTGCGGCCGGGGGTACGTGCCGTCCTGTCGCGAGGCGAGGGGGAGGCCGGGGGCGGAAGCGGAGTCAGGTGCGGCCACGATGCCGTCGAGCGTGCTCATGTGTCCATGCTCCCGTGCTGGTACATCGTTGTAAAGAGGGCGCCGGGATTGCGCGGAGCAGGTTCCGCTGGCGCTCGTCGAGCGGTCGCTCAGCCGATCGCGGCGTCGCGGGTGAGGACCATGACGTCCATCCGTCCCTGCTGGACGACCGTGCCGTGCTGGTTCCGCAGGGCCACCGCTCGTTCGACGATCCCGGTCGTGCCCGAACTCGTCAGCCGGGTGCCGAGGACCTCGACGGTGCAGGTCACGGTGTCCCCGATGAACACCGGCTCGGTGAAGCGCCACTGATCGATCCCGAGCAGTGCCACCGCGGACCCCTCGAACACGCCCGTGCGTGCGATGAGCCCGAGGCACAGCGAGGTGCCGAGCAACCCGTGCACGATCCGCTGCCCGTACCGGGTCCTCCCCGCGAACTCGACGTCCGTGTGCACCTGGTTGTTGTCGTTCGTCCACGAGGCGAACGACACCACGTCCGCCTCGGTGATGGTGCGCCCCGGCGTGGTGAAGGTCTGCCCGGCAGCGAGGTCCTCGAAGTAGTGCGGCACGGCCCGATTCTCGCACCCGGTCAGAGCCGCGCGAGCAGCTTCCGCGATCGGTGCAGCCCCTGCGTGCTGGCCGCTTGCTCGGTCGTCGCCAGGACGCCGTACCCGAACGTGTCCTCACCGCGCTGCGCCGCCACGGCTGCCAGCCGTCGGTACGCATCGGCCGCGTGCGCGGCGTCGAGCGTCTCGCCCAGGGTCTCCTGCACCCGTCGCAGTCGACCGAGCCGGCGTTTCCCGACGTCGGGAAGATCACCGGCCGCCTGCAGGGCGTAGCGCAACCGGCGCGCGGCCTTCCGGACCTCGTGCAGGGTGTCGAGGTCATCGCCGGGGTTACCGAGCAGCCGACCGACGCGTGCCCGCTCGTGCCGGATGCGCCGGGTGACGAACGTGGCCCCGTCGTCGTCCGCGTGCGGGCCGGCCGGCGCCCGCAGCAGCAGGTCGTCGAGGGCGTCGAGTGTCCGGAACCAGGCGTCGGAACGCAGCGCTCGCCGCAGCTCGGCCGCAGCGACGCCGCGGCGTTCCGCGGTCTCCGAACCGATGCGGTCGAGGGTCTCCGCGTCCACGTACCCGTCGGGGGCGCGTGCCGCCGACCGGGACAGGCCGGCGTGCAGCACCTCGGCGTCGCGAGCGGTCCCGGCGACCTGCCCGGTCTCGGCCAGGGCGGCACGGAGTTGCTCCGTCGCCTGACGGTCGAGCGCGCCGCGGAACGCCGCGAGCACACTCCGCAGGCGTCGCAGCACCTTCCGCAGGTCGTGCACGGCCTCGGGTTCGTCGGCTCGTACCCGGGGTTCCGCCGCCACGAGGTCACGCCGCAGGGCACCGAGCACCCGCAGGACGAACCCCGCGGCGGTGTCCGGCCGGAGGCGCTTCGCTCGGCCGCGTCGGCGCTCCGGGGCGGGCTCCGGGCCCCGGGGGAGCGGAGCCGACGCGACGTCCACCGGATCGGTCGCAGCGTCGTGCAACGCTCGTCCGGCCGCTCGTGCCGTGGCACCGTCGTGTCCGTCGTCCGTCAGGGCCCACCACCGCGACGACCGCAGCACGGTGGTGTCCGGGTCGCCGTCGTCCACGCGCACGTCGGCGACCTCGGCCCGCACCCGGCCGTCCCTGCCGCGGAGGGTCACGAGCGTCGTGGTGGTGTCACGGACCAGGACCACCCGCAGCGGACGACCACGCAGGAACACCTCGACGGCGTCCCGTGGGGGATCGTCGGAGGCGCCGTCGAGCGGTTCCGGGCCGACCCCGTCGGCACCCCGGTCGATCGTCCAGGTGCCGTCCGACAAGCGTGTGAGCACGACGCCCTCGGCGGCGAGCACCCGGTCGTCGGAGTCCCACACCGTCTCGCGCACCGTCACCGCTTCGTGGCGGCGCACGTCGGCGGCGAACGGCTCGAGTGCGGGGAGCCTGCGGTCGTCGAGGACCCGCCAGGTCCGGCGGGGGTCGGGGAGCGCACGTGCAGCGTCAGCGGCGGGGGGAGGAGCGGCAGCGGATCGGGGCATGCCGCAAGTGTCGTCCGATGCACCCGTGTCAGACCGGGGGCAGCGGGGTTCTGTGGACGGAGCGCTCCCCGTCCCGTCCTGTGGGGGACTCGGCACCTCGCCAGGGCACGGCGCGTAGGTTCCGCTGCATGACCGACGGAGCACCCAGCGCCCCCGACACCCGCGCAGACACCCGCGCAGACACCCGCGCAGACACCAGCGCAGTCACGAGCGCAGACGCCAGCGCAGTCACGAGCGCCCCCGACACCAGCACGCCGAGCGACCGCGACCTCGAGTCCTGGATCGCCGACCGCCGCTGGTACGCCTCGAAGGGGTCCGTGCCACACCTCCGGACGATCTCCACCGACGACGGGACGCGGCTGGTGCTCGACGAGGCCCCCGCGGTCCCCGTCCTCTACCAGTCACCGATCACCAGCGACCGCGACGGCGCGATCGTCGACGCCACCACCGACCTCGCGTGGGTGTCGGCACTCGCCGCACGCATCGACGCGGCACCGGACAGCCTCAGCCCGATCGGCCGGGTCACCGCGGCCCGCGTCCTGACGGGCGAGCAGTCCAACACGTCGGTCATCTGCGACACCGACTCCGGCGACCGCGTCATCATCAAGGTCTTCCGCGTGCTGCACCACGGCGACAACCCCGACGTGACCACGCAGCTCGCCCTCACCGCGGCGGGCAGCACGCGGGTGCCGCGGGTCTACGGTGCGCTCCGCGCCGACTGGCCCGACGTCGGACGCCCGGACGGCACGGCGACCGGACACCTCGCCTTCGCCCAGGAGTTCCTGCCCGGGCTCGACGACGCCTGGCGCGTCGCCCTGCAGGAGGCGCAGGTCGGCGCCCCGTTCGGTGACCGCGCCGAGCGGCTCGGTGCCGCGCTCGCCGACGTGCACCGCACCCTGGCCGGAGCGCTGCCGACGGAACCGGCAGACGCCCCCCGACGGGACGCCGCCGTCGCGACGATGCACGCCCGGCTCGACACCGCCGCCCGCGAGGCCCCGGCCGTCGCCGAACACGCCGACGCCGTCCGTGCGGTCTACGACCGTGCCGCCGATGCCGCGTGGCCGGACCTGCAGCGCATCCACGGTGACCTGCACCTCGGACAGGTCCTGTCGGCACCGGACCCCCGCGGGTGGGTCTTCCTGGACTTCGAGGGCGAACCGCTCCGCCCCCTCGACGAACGCTCGCTGCCGGACGTCGCCCTGCGCGACGTCGCGGGCATGCTCCGCTCGTTCGACTACGTCGCGGGTGCGCTGGCGCACGACGCCGAACCGGTCGACGCGGCCGCCTGGGCGGCCGAGGCACGGGCACGCTTCCTCGAGGGCTACCAGCAGGGCGCCGGCGCGGACCTCGCCGCCCACAGCGCACTGCTCGACGCCTTCGAGCTCGACAAGGCGGTCTACGAGGTCGTCTACGAGACCCGCAACCGACCCGACTGGGTCGGCATCCCGCTCGCGGCCGTCGCGCGCCTGGTCGGCGACAGCGGGTCCTGAGCGCGACCCACGGACGGACGGGAGGCCCGTGGCGACACCGCCACGGGCCTCCCGTCCGCCATCTGGTGACGTCGTCTAGTTGACGGGACCCGTGTACTTCTCGCCCGGTCCGGCGCCGATCGGGTCCGGGATCGCCGACGCCTCGCGGAAGGCGAGCTGCAGCGACCGCAGCCCGTCGCGGAGCGGGCGGGCGTGGTGGTCGCCGATCTCGGTCGCGGCGGCCGTGACCAGTCCGGCCAGCGCGGTGATGAGCTTCCGCGCCTCGTCCAGGTCGGTCTGCTCCTGTGGGTCGTCGGCCAGGCCGACCTTCACGGCCGCGGCACTGAGCAGGTGCACCGCAACGGTGTTGATGAGTTCGACCGCCGGCACCTCCGCGATGTCCCTGGCGGCGTCGATGCCGATGCTGTCCTCGTCGGTCGGGGTGTCGCTCACGGTGCTCCTCTGCTAGGCTTGCCCGCGGCAGATGCTGTCCGTGTGCCCCCAGGTATTCCTGAGAGCGTCCGGACGGTGTCACGAAAGAGGAGTCTCTCCCACCCGCGGCCGCGTTCCACCAGGCTACCGGGTCACTACCGCTCCGCGAGTGCACGAGTTGTGCTCGTCGGTCGGGTCCGACGGACCCGATGCAGGGCGGCTGCCGAACGGGTCGACATCCCGTGCGTCAGATCTCCTCTCTCGTGCTGTCGTCCAGGGCAAACGCCCCGGACGGCCACCACCTGATTGAAGGAGCTCCGCATCACCGATCCCCGTACCAACGACCGAATCCGCGTTCCCGAAGTCCGACTCGTCGGTCCGCAGGGTGAGCAGGTCGGCGTTGTCCCGATCGCCATGGCACTGCGTCTCGCGCAGGAAGCCGAACTGGATCTGGTCGAGGTCGCGCCGAACTCGAAGCCGCCCGTGGCCAAGATCATGGACTACGGCAAGTTCAAGTACGAAGCCGCTCAGAAGGCCAAGGAAGCCCGTCGCAACCAGGTGAACACGGACCTGAAAGAGGTCCGTTTCCGCCTGAAGATCGACGTGCACGACTACGAGACGAAGCGCAAGCGCGCCGAGGGGTTCCTCCTCGGTGGCGACAAGGTGAAGGCGATGATCCTCTTCCGTGGTCGCGAGCAGTCGCGTCCGGAGCAGGGTGTCCGTCTCCTCCAGAAGTTCGCGGAAGAGATCGCCGAGTTCGGTGTCGTCGAGTCCCGTCCGACCCAGGACGGCCGCAACATGACGATGATCATCGCTCCGCTCAAGAACAAGTCCGACGTCAAGGGCGAGCAGAACGCCAAGCGTGCTGCGCAGAAGGCCGAGCGTCGTGCCACCGAGCACGCCGCGAAGGGCAAGGACGAGGCCGAGGCCGGTTCCACGTCCGAGGCAGCCGCGAAGTCCACGGACGCCGCGGCCGAATAGGTCCCCGGACCGACCCCGCAACGACGCGGCCCCCCATCCATCCCACGGAAAGGCACCACCATGCCCAAGCAGAAGACCCACTCCGGGTCGAAGAAGCGCTTCAAGGTCACCGGTACCGGCAAGATCATGAAGCAGCAGGCCGGTATGCGTCACAACCTCGAGGTCAAGAGCGCCAAGCGCAAGGCCCGCCTGAACGAGGACCAGGTCCTCTCCAAGGCTGACGCGAAGAACGTCAAGAAGCTCCTCGGCCACTGAGCCCCCGGATCGTAAAGGAATAGTGCAATGGCACGAGTAAAGAGAGCGGTCAACGCCGCCAAGAAGCGCCGCGTCATCCTCGAACGCGCCGAGGGCTACCGCGGCCAGCGTTCGCGCCTGTACCGCAAGGCCAAGGAGCAGGTCACCCACTCCCTCGTCTACGCGTACCGCGACCGTCACGCGAAGAAGGGCGAGTTCCGTCGCCTCTGGATCCAGCGCATCAACGCTGCGTCCCGTGCGAACGGCCTGACCTACAACCGCCTCATCCAGGGTCTCAACCTGGCCGGCGTCGAGGTCGACCGTCGTATCCTCGCCGACCTCGCGGTGAACAACCCCGAGACCTTCACGGCGCTCGTCGAGACCGCGAAGAAGGCCCTCCCGGCCGACACCTCGGCCCCGAAGGCTGCGTAGTCAGTTCTTCTGCTCGCGAAACCCCCGCCGCACGGCGGGGGTTTCGTCGTTCCTAGACTTGGGTCGTGAGCGATCTCCTCGAGAACCCCCGTGCCGGACGCGTGAAGGCCGTCGCGGCCCTGGCCAAGAAGGACGTCCGGGCCGAGACCGGCCTGTTCCTGCTGGAAGGGCCCCAAGCGGTCCGCGAAGCGCTGGAGTACGCCCCGGAGCTCCTGCGCGAGCTGTACGTGACCCCGACCGCCGCTGCCCGCTACGGGCTCGACGATGCGCCCGTGGACACCTGGTTCGTGACCGAGCAGGTGCTCGACGCGATGGCCGACACGGTCACGCCGCAGGGCGTGGTGGCGGTGTGCCAGCAGTTCCCGACGTCGGTGAAGGACGTCTTCCCGGACCGCGCTGCGGCCGCCGCCGACCGGGAGGCCCGTGATGCGTCCGACGAGCAGGCCGCGTTGCCCGGACTGGTCGCCATCCTCGAAGAGGTGCGGGACCCGGGGAACGCCGGCACGATCATCCGGGCCGCCGACGCCGCCGGTGCCGACGCGGTGGTCCTGACCGGACGCTCGGTCGACCCGTACAACCCGAAGGTCGTCCGGTCGACGACCGGGTCCCTGTTCCACGTCCCGGTGTCCGTCGGCGTGACCCTGGCGGACACGATCGAGCGGGCGAAGGCCCTCGGGTACACGGTGCTCGCGGCGGACGTCTCCGGCGACGACCTGCCGGTGGTCCGTGCCGAGGGGATGCTCGACGGACCGACCGCGTGGGTCTTCGGCAACGAGGCCCGCGGGCTGACCGCCGAGGACCTCGCCCTCGTCGACCGGGCCGTCAAGGTGCCGATCTACGGACAGGCGGAGTCGATGAACCTCGCCACCGCCGCGTCGGTCTGCCTGTACGAGTCGGCCTTCGCGCTCCGGAACTGACGCTCCTCCACGGACCGGTCGTCGGCGTCGGCCATCCACCGTCCGCTCGGTGCAGGTGGGTGGTATCCCGACGGCCGGTAGGCTTGGGTCTCGTGTCAGAACCTCTCGAGATCAGTGAATCGGCCGTCGCCGACGCGGTGGACGCGGCCTTCGCCGCCGTCCGTGCCACGACGACGGTCGCCGAACTGAAGCAGGCCAGGGCCGAGCACACCGGTGAGCAGTCACCGTTGGCGCGGATGAACGCATCGATGCGCAGTGTGCCGCCGGAGCAGAAGGCCGCGGCGGGCAAGCTCGTCGGGCAGGCCCGTGGGCGGGTGAACGCGGCGATCGCCGAGCAGGAATCCGTGCTCGCGGTGGCCGAGGAGCGCGCACGGCTCGAAGCCGAGCGCGTCGACGTCACCGCGTTGCCGGTCCACCGCGCCGTCGGCTCCCGCCACCCGCTCTCGCTGCTGAACGAAGCCGTCGCCGACATCTTCGTCGGCATGGGGTGGGAAGTGGCGGAAGGCCCCGAGCTCGAGCACGAGTGGTTCAACTTCGACGCGCTCAACTTCGACCAGGACCACCCGGCCCGGGCCATGGCGGACACGATCTTCGTCGAGCCCGTCGACCGGCACCTGGTCATGCGCACCCACACCTCCCCGGTGCAGGTGCGGTCGCTGCTGTCGCGTGACCTCCCGCTGTACGTCATCGCGCCGGGCCGCGTCTACCGTGCCGACGAGCTCGATGCCACGCACCTGCCGGTCTTCACCCAGGTCGAGGGCATCGCGATCGACAAGGGCCTGACGATGGCGCACCTGCGCGGCACGCTCGAGCACTTCGCCCGGCAGATGTTCGGCGCCGAGGCACAGATCCGGCTCCGCCCGAACTACTTCCCGTTCACCGAGCCCAGCGCCGAGATGGACGTCTGGCAGCCGAACGCCAAGGGCGGCGCGCGGTGGGTCGAGTGGGGTGGCTGCGGCATGGTGAACCCCAACGTCCTGCGTGCCGCCGGGATCGACCCGGACGAGTACCAGGGCTTCGCGTTCGGCATGGGCATCGAGCGGACACTGCAGTTCCGCAACGGCCTGAACGACATGCGTGACTTCCTCGAGGGCGACATCCGCTTCTCGCAGCAGTTCGGAACGGTGGTCTGATGCGCGTCCCACTCCGTTGGCTCGGTGAGTCCGTCGACCTCCCCGAGGACGTCACCCTCGAGCACGTCCACGCGGCGCTCGTGTCGGTCGGCTTCGAGGAAGAGGACGTCCACACCTTCGACCTGACCGGTCCCATCGTGGTCGGCCGGGTCCTGGAGCGCGTCCCCGAACCGCAGAAGAACGGCAAGACCATCAACTGGTGCCAGGTGGACGTCGGTGAAGCCGAGCCGCGCGGCATCGTCTGCGGCGCGCACAACTTCGACGTCGGCGACCTCGTCGTCGTCACGCTGCCCGGCGCAGTCCTGCCCGGGCCGTTCCCGATCGCCGCCCGCAAGACCTACGGACACGTGTCAGACGGCATGATCGCCTCGGCCCGCGAGCTCGGGCTCGGTGACGAGCACGACGGCATCCTGCGGTTCGCAGACCTCGGCATGGACCCCACCGTCGGCGCCGACGCCATCGCGCTCCTCGGCCTCGACGACGCCGCGGTCGAGATCAACGTCACACCGGACCGCGGCTACGTGCTCAGCATGCGCGGGGTCGCCCGTGAGTACGCGCACGCCACCGGAGCCAGCTTCCACGACCCCGTCGACCGCGTCGCGCCGCGTGCGGCCGAGGGCTTCCGGGTCACGATCGACGACCGGGCCCCGATCCGGGGTCGCGTCGGAGCGTCGACGTTCGTCACGCGCGTCGTGCGCGGGATCGATCCGGCCGCGAAGACACCGGCCTGGATGGTTTCGCGCCTCTCGCTTGCCGGGGTGCGCTCCATCTCCCTGCCCGTCGACATCACGAACTACGTCATGTTCGAGCTCGGCCAGCCGCTCCACGGCTACGACCTGCAGACCGTCGCGGGCGGCCTCGGCGTGCGCCGGGCGATCGCCGGCGAGACGCTCGAGACCCTCGACGGCACGGTCCGGAAGCTCGACCCGGAAGACCTCGTCATCACCGACGACGACGGCCCCGTCGGCCTCGCCGGCGTCATGGGCGGAGCCCGCACCGAGATCTCGGCGAGCACGACCGACGTCCTGATCGAGGCCGCCGGGTTCGACCAGGTCTCCATCGCCCGCACCGCTCGTCGCCACAAGCTCCCCAGCGAGGCATCCCGTCGCTTCGAGCGTGGAGTCGACCCGCAGGTGGCCGAGGCCGCGGCGAACC
The DNA here is from genome assembly GCF_903970855.1 of Curtobacterium sp. ME12. NCBI lineage: Bacteria > Bacillati > Actinomycetota > Actinomycetes > Micrococcales > Microbacteriaceae > Curtobacterium > Curtobacterium sp. ME12. The sequence goes on along the minus strand of NZ_CAJCKD010000010.1, from coordinate 12,227 downwards.
GTGCCGTCGAGCTCCTCGTCGAGCTCGCCGGCGGCACCGCCGACGCCCTCGGGTCCACGCTCGTCGACACCGAGCCGCGGGCGACCGTGACGATGCGGCTCTCGCGTCCGGCCGACCTCGTCGGCGTCGACTACACCGACGCCGAGGTCATCGACACGCTCCGTGCGATCGGTGCCACGGTCGAGGCCGACGACGAGCAGCTCTCGGTCACCCCGCCCACCTGGCGTCCCGACCTGACCGACGACACCACCCTCGTCGAAGAGGTCGCGCGTATCGTCGGCTACGACCGGATCCCGAGCGTGCTGCCGGTCGCTCCGCCCGGTCGGGGCCTGACCCGGCACCAGCAGGCTCGTCGTCGGGTCGCCGCGGCGCTGGCCGCCGCGGGCCTGACCGAGGTCGTCACGGCACCGTTCGTGTCGGTGGCCACGCAGGACGCTTACCCGGGGATCGACCCGCAGGGCGGACCGAGCGTCGTGCTCGCCAACGCCCTGGACAGCGAGCAGAACCTCCTGCGCCGGAGCGGCGTCCCGGCCCTGGTCGACGCAGCCCGTCGCAACGTGTCGCGCGGGCTCGTCGACGTCGCGCTCTACGAGACGTCCCGGGTGTTCCTGCCGGTGACGGGCGTGACGCTCGGCACCGATGAGGTCCCGGCGGGTGCCGCCCGGCCCGATCGTGCGGCGCTCGAGGCGCTGGACGCCTCGCTGCCCGCCCAGCCCTTCCACGTCGCCGCACTGCTGACCGGCCACCGGGTCGTCAAGCAGCCCGGCACCACGGCGGAACCGTTCGGCATCGCCGACGCGATCGATGCGGCCCGCCAGGTCGCCTGGGCCGTCGGTGTCGAACTCACCGTCGCCCAGACGACCCACCCGTCCCTGCACCCGGGCCGTGCCGCGTCGCTGCTCGTCGACGGCACGGTCGTGGGCCTCGCCGGAGAGCTCCTGCCCGAACTGGCCGAGGCCGCCGTCCTGCCCCGCGTGGTGGCGGTCGTCGAGCTCGACCTCGACGCGCTGGTCGCCGCGGCCCCGGAACTCGTCGCGGTCGCGCCGATCGTCTCGTACCCGGCAGCCACGCAGGACCTCTCGCTCGTCGTCGACGCCGGTGTGCCGGCCGGTGACGTGCTGGATGCGGTGCGCTCTGGCGCCGGAGACCTGTTGGAGTATGCTCGGCTCGTGGATGACTACCGGGGCTCCGGCGTGGACGAGGGACAGAAGTCCCTGACGTTCGCCCTGCGCTTCCGTGCCACGGACCGCACGCTGACCGCTGCCGAGGCCACCGAGGCCCGTGACGGCGCTGTCCGACGTGCCGGCGAGCGATTCGGGGCGACCCTGCGCGACTGACCCACACGGGATCAGCACCGCCCGGGGTCGCCGCCTCCGACTCTCTCGACGACCAGTCCGACCAAAGGTGGAATCCCATGTCCGTATCCGTCGCCGTGGCGGGAGCCTCCGGCTACGCGGGTGGTGAGCTCCTGCGCGTGCTCTCCGCCCATCCCGAGTTCGAGGTCAGGACGGTGACGGCGTTCTCGAACGCCGGGCAGCCCCTGATCGCGACCCAGCCGCACCTCCGTTCGCTGTCGCACCTGACCCTGGCGGAGACGACGGCCGAGACGCTGCGCGGGCACGACGTGGTGTTCCTGGCGCTGCCGCACGGCCAGTCGGGTGCGATCACCGCGGAACTCGGCGATGATGCGCTCGTCGTCGACTGCGGCGCAGACCACCGTCTGACGGACCCGGCGGCGTGGGAGCGGTTCTACGGCGGCGACTACTTCGGTGCGTGGTCCTACGGGCTGCCCGAGCTCCTGCTCGCGGCGCCCACCCCGGGTTCGGCCGATGAATGGCGCGAGGTCGACGACATCGCGTCGCAGGGCAAGCAGCGTTCCGCCCTGGTCGGCACGAAGCGCATCGCGGTCCCCGGCTGCAACGTCACCGCGGTGACGCTCGGCATCCAGCCGGGCGTCCAGGCCGGCCTCGTCGAGTCCGACGACCTCGTCGCCGTGCTCAGCGTCGGTCCGAGTGGCGCCGGCAAGAAGCTCAGCACCACCTACCTGGCCTCCGAGATCATGGGGTCCGCCAGCGCCTACGCCGTCGGTGGCTCGCACCGGCACGTCCCCGAGATCCAGCAGAACCTGCAGGTCGCGGGGGCCGCCGACGTGACGATCTCGTTCACGCCGGTCCTGGTCCCGATGTCGCGGGGGATCCTGGCGACCACCACCGCGAAGCTCTCGCCCGGCGTGAGCGCACGCGACGTCCGGCTCGCGTGGGAACAGGCGTACGCCGACGAACCCTTCGTGCACCTGCTGCCCGAAGGCGAGTTCCCCCGGGTCGCGGACACCATCGGTGCGAACACCGCGCTCGTCGGCATCGCCGTCGACGAGGCCGCCGGCCGCGTCGTCGCGGTGACCGCGCTCGACAACCTCGCCAAGGGCACGGCCGGCGCCGCCGTCCAGTCGGCGAACATCGCCCTCGGTCTCCCCGAGACCACGGGCCTCAGCGTGGACGGAGTCGCACCGTGACCGACGCAGGCACGACCACCCAGACCGAGCCGGGCCTCCAGGGCGTCACCGCGGCAGCGGGCTTCCGCGCCGCCGGTGTCACCGCAGGCCTGAAGACGAGCGGCAAGCCGGACGTGGCCCTCGTCGTCAACGACGGGCCCGACGCAGCCGTGGCCGCCGTCTTCACCAGCAACCGAGCCCAGGCGCACCCCGTCATCTGGTCCCGCCAGGTCGTCGGGGACGGCGTCGCCCGTGCCGTCGTCCTGAACTCCGGCGGCGCGAACTGCTTCACCGGCCCGTTCGGCTTCCAGACCACGCACCTGACGGCCGAAGCCGTGGGCGATGCCCTCGGGATCGGAGCCGGCGACGTCGTCGTCTGCTCCACCGGGCTCATCGGTGTGGGCGACCAGACCTTCCGCGACAACGTGCTCCGCGGCGTCGAGCTGGCGAGTGCGGCACTCAGTGGCGACGGCGGTCCCGATGCGGCGACCGCGATCATGACGACGGACACGAAGGCCAAGCAGTCCGTCGTGACCGAGGACGGCTGGACCGTCGGCGGCATGGCCAAGGGTGCGGGGATGCTCGCCCCGGGTCTCGCAACGATGCTCGTCGTCATCACGACCGACGCCGTGCAGACTCCGGACCAGCTCGACCAGGCGCTCCGCGCCGCCACCCGCATCACGTTCGACCGGGTCGACTCCGACGGCTGCATGTCGACGAACGACACGGTCGTCCTGCTGTCGTCGGGTGCGAGCGGCGTGACGCCCGAGGTCGGTGACTTCCAGGAGGCCCTGACCGCGGTGTGTGCCGACCTGGCCCGCCAGCTGCAGCAGGACGCCGAGGGCGCGAGCCACGACATCGCGATCGAGGTCGTGCACGCCGCGACCGAGGACGACGCCGTGACCGTCGGTCGGAGCGTCGCCCGGAACAACCTGTTCAAGGCGGCCGTCTTCGGCAACGACCCGAACTGGGGCCGGGTGCTCGCAGCGATCGGCACCACCGACGCCGAGTTCGACCCGTACGCGGTGGACGTCAGCATGAACGGCGTCCGGGTCTGCCACGCGGGCGCACCCGACGAGCCGAGCGACTCCGTCGACCTGACCCCGCGTGACACCCACGTGCGCATCGACCTCGGTGTCGGCGCGCACTCGGCCACGATCCTGACCAACGACCTCACGCACGACTACGTGCACGAGAACAGCGCGTACTCCAGCTGATGGCGAACGACACCGAAGGGGCCGGGACGCCCCTCACGAAGGAAGAAGAACACGAGTTCGCCGCGGTCAAGGCCGCGACGCTCATCGAGTCGCTGCCCTGGCTGAAGCGCTTCTCGGGCAAGGTCGTCGTGGTCAAGTTCGGCGGCAACGCCATGGTGAACGAGGACCTGAAGCGCGCCTTCGCCGAGGACATGGTCTACCTGCGCTACGCCGGCCTGCACCCCGTCGTCGTGCACGGCGGAGGCCCGCAGATCTCCGCCGCCCTCAAGGAACAGGGCATCGAGTCCGAGTTCCGCGGCGGCTACCGTGTCACGACGACCGAGGCGATCACCGTCGTCCGCGACGTCCTGGCGGGGGAGGTCAACCGCGAGATCGTCGACTTGATGAACGAACACGGCGAGGGTCTGGCCGTCGGCGTGTTCGGCGACGGCGGCTCGCTGTTCACCGGCGAGAAGAAGGGCGTCGTCGTCGACGGCCAGGAGTACGACCTCGGCCACGTCGGGGACATCACCCACGTCGACCCGTCGGGTGTGCTCGCCGCGATCGAGGCCGGCCGGATCCCGGTCGTCTCGAGCATCGCGATCGACGACGCGCACCCCGACCAGGCCCTCAACGTGAACGCGGACGCGGCGGCCGGTGCCCTGGCGATCGCGCTCCGGGCCTCGAAGCTCATGATGCTCACCGACGTGCCCGGTCTGTACCGCAACTGGCCCGACCGTGACTCGATCGTCGACCTCATCGCGGTCGACGAGCTCCGTGCACTCCTGCCGAGTCTCGAGTCGGGGATGATCCCCAAGATGACCGCGTGCCTCGACGCCGTGGTCGGCGGGGTCGGCGGTGCGACCATCATCGACGGCCGGATCCCGCACTCGATCCTGCTCGAGGTCTTCACCCTGCGGGGTGCGGGAACCGAGGTGATCCCGGACCCGAGCCGACGAACCGAGAACCAGATGACCCACGCCGAGATCGGCCGTCGCGTGGCGTCGCCGTCGATCGACAGCAGTACCGGCCAGCACGTGGCGGGTACGGACGAGAAGGGACACCAGCAGTGAGTACCGAGACGCACACCGAGACCTGGAACGACCGGTTCGGGGCGTCGCTCATGCGATCCCTGACCCCGCCGAAGATCATGCTCGAGCGTGGCCAGGGCTGCCGCGTCTGGGACGTCGACGGCAACGAGTACCTCGACTTCCTCGCAGGCATCGCGGTGAACTCGCTCGGTCACGCGCACCCCGCGCTCGTCGAGGCGATCGCCGACCAGGCCGCGAAGCTCGTGCACGTGTCGAACTACTTCGCCACTCCGCCGCAGCTCGAACTCGCCGAGCGCCTCAAGCGCATCACCGGCGCGGGCGACGCGGGCCGTGTCTACTTCGGCAACTCCGGCGCCGAGGCGAACGAAGCCGCGTTCAAGCTGGCCCGCCTCAACAAGGGTGCGGATGGCACGAAGACCCGGATCATCGCGCTCAAGCAGGGCTTCCACGGCCGCACCATGGGTGCGCTCGCGCTCACCGGCAAGCCCGCGCTGCAGCAGGACTTCCTGCCGATGATCCCGGGCGTCGAGCACATCGACACCTCGATCGAGGCGCTCGAAGCGTCGATCGACGACTCCGTCGCCGCCCTGGTCCTCGAACCCATCAAGGGCGAGGCCGGCGTGGTCGACCTGCCCGAGGGCTTCCTGCTGGCGGCACGCCGACTGACCGCGGAGCACGGCGCACTGCTGATCCTCGACGAGATCCAGACGGGTGTCGGCCGGACCGGCAACTGGTTCGCGTTCCAGGGCCACGGTGTGACGCCGGACGCCATCACCATCGCCAAGGGGATCGCCGGCGGCTTCCCCATCGGCGCCCTCGTCACCTTCGGCTGGGCGTCCGACCTGTTCTCGGCCGGGCAGCACGGTTCGACCTTCGGCGGCAACCCGCTCGGCACCCGCGTCGCGAACGCGGTGCTCGAGGAGATCGAGCGCGCCGACCTGGTCGCCGGCGCAGTGGTCAAGGGCGAGCGGATCCGTGACGGCATCCGCGCCATCGGTTCCCCGCTGGTGGAAGAGGTCCGTGGCACCGGCCTGCTCATCGGCGTCGGTCTGACCGGTCCGATCGGCCCGGCCGTCAACGCCGCCGCCCTCGAGCGTGGCCTCATCATCAACGCCCCCAACGAGTCGAGCCTGCGCATCGCACCGCCGCTCATCGTGTCCGACGCCGAGATCGACGAGTTCCTGTCGATCCTCGCCCAGAGCCTCGCGGCCGTCGCCGCAGCGCAGGAGCCCACCGCATGACCCGCCACTTCCTCCGTGACGACGACCTGAGCCAGGCCGAGCAGTCCGCGATCCTCGACATCGCCGACCGCATGAAGGCCGACCGCTGGGCGGAGCAGCCGCTGGCCGGTCCGCAGAGCGTCGCGGTGATCTTCGACAAGTCGTCGACCCGCACCCGGGTGTCCTTCCACGTCGGCATCTCCGACCTCGGCGGCAGCCCACTGATCATCTCGACGGCGAACAGCCAGCTCGGCGGCAAGGAGACCCCGTCGGACACCGCCCGCGTGCTCGAGCGCATGGTGTCGGCGATCGTGTGGCGCACCTACGGTCAGGCCGGGCTCGAGGAGATGGCCGCCGGCACGACGGTCCCCGTCGTCAACGCGCTGTCCGACGACTTCCACCCCTGCCAGCTCCTCGCCGACCTGCTCACCATCCGTGAGCACCGCGGTGCCCTCGCCGGGCAGACCGTGGCGTTCATCGGCGACGGTGCGAGCAACATGGCGCAGTCGTACCTGCTCGCCGGGGCGACCGCGGGCATGCACATCCGTGTCGCAGCCCCCGCCGAGTTCTCCCCGTCGGCGCAGGTCGTCACCGACGCCGAGGAACGCGCCGCCGTCACGGGCGGCTCCGTCCTCGTGGTGACCGACCCGGTGGCCGCGGTGGCGGGCGCCGACGTGGTCGTCACCGACACCTGGGTGTCGATGGGCAAGGAGTCCGAGAAGCAGTCGCGTCTCGACACCTTCGCGGGGTACCGCGTCGACGACGCGCTCATGGCGCACGCCGCCGACGACGCAGTCTTCATGCACTGCCTGCCGGCCGACCGTGGGTTCGAGGTGACCGCCGACGTCATCGACGGCCCGCGCAGCATCATCTGGGACGAGGCGGAGAACCGTCTGCACGCCCAGAAGGCGCTGCTGGCCTGGCTGCTCGCCAACGACTAGCCGACGGATCGAACACCAGTGGCTGACCGCGTCGTCCTCGCGTACTCCGGCGGTCTCGACACCTCCGTCGGGATCGGCTGGCTGCGCGACGCCACCGGCAAGGACGTCGTCGCACTCGTGGTCGACGTCGGCCAGGGCGGAGAGGACCTCGGTGCGGTCCGGCAGCGTGCGCTCGACTGCGGCGCCGTCGAATCGCTCGTCGTCGACGCCAAGGACGAGTTCGCCGACGAGTACATCGTGCCGGCGCTCCGGGCCAACGCGCTCTACCAGAAGCGGTACCCGCTCGTCTCGGCGCTGAGCCGTCCGCTCATCGCGAAGCACCTCGCGCTGACGGCGAAGCAACTCGGTGCCGACAGCGTCGCGCACGGCTCCACCGGCAAGGGCAACGACCAGGTCCGCTTCGAAGCAGCGGTCGCGGCGATCGCACCGGACCTGCGAACCGTCGCCCCCGTTCGGGACCTCGCCCTGACCCGCGACCGCGCCCTCGCCTACGCCCAGGAGCACCGGCTGCCGATCCAGCACTCGGAGCGGGAGCCGTGGTCGGTCGACCAGAACGTGTGGGGGCGGGCCGTCGAGACCGGCCTCCTCGAGGACCCGTGGAACGCCCCCGCCGCCGACCTCTACGCGACCACGCAGGACCCGGCGCTCCCGCAGCCGCCCGACGAGGTCACGATCACCTTCGACCGCGGTGTCCCGGTCGCCCTCGACGGGCAGCGGTTCAGCGTGCTGCGCATGGTGCAGGAGCTCAACGCGGTCGCCGGCAAGCACGGGGTGGGACGGATCGACGTCGTCGAGGACCGGGTGGTCGGCATCAAGTCGCGCGAGGTCTACGAGGCGCCGGCCGCGATCGCGCTCATCGCTGCGCACGAGGAACTCGAGAGCCTCACCCTCGAGCGCGACGTCGCCCGGTTCAAACGCGGCGTCGAGTCCGAGTGGGCCGACCTGGTCTACGACGGACTGTGGTTCGGGGGACTCAAGCGCAGCCTCGACGCCTTCGTCGAGCACACCCAGCAGCACGTCTCCGGCGACGTCCGGTTGCGGCTGCAGGGTGGGCGTGCCACGGTGACGGGCCGTCGGTCGGAGCAGAGCCTCTACGACTTCGACCTGGCGACGTCGGACACCGGCGACGCGTTCGACCAGTCCGTGTCCAGGGGGTTCATCGAGCTCTGGTCACTGCCCAGCAAGATCTCCGCCCGCCGCGATGCGGCGAACTGACCGACAGCCGCACCGCACCGACCGACGGCCCGCGGCCCCAGCCGCCCGGCCCGCCCCCAGTACCGACGAAACGACGCAGGACGACATGACCGACGAGAAGACCGACGCCACCAACACCGGTGCCCTCTGGGGCGGCCGCTTCGCCGACGGCCCGAGTGCGGCCCTCGCCGCGCTCTCGAAGTCGACGCACTTCGACTGGCAGCTCGCGCCCTACGACATCGCGGGGTCCCGAGCCCACGCCCGAGCGCTCCACACCGCGGGCTACCTGACCGCCGACGAGCTCGAACGCATGCTCGCCGGCCTCGACCGGCTCGAAGCGGCGCACGCTGACGGCACACTGCAGCCGGGCGACTCCGACGAGGACGTCCACGGCGCCCTCGAGCGCCTGCTCATCGCCGACCTCGGTCCCGAACTCGGCGGCAAGCTCCGCGCGGGTCGCAGCCGCAACGACCAGATCGCCACCCTCGGCCGCATGCACATGCTCGACCACGGGCGTCGCATCGGCCGGCTCGTGATCGACCTCGTCGACGCGATCACCCAGCAGGCGACCGAGCACCCGGGCGCGATCATGCCGGGGCGCACGCACCTGCAGCACGCGCAGCCCGTGCTCCTGGCCCACCACCTGCTCGCGCACGCCTGGCCGCTGGTCCGCGACCTCGAGCGCCTCCGCGACTGGGCCGGCCGCGCGAGCGTCAGCCCGTACGGTGCCGGTGCGCTGGCGGGCAGTTCGCTCGGCCTCGACCCCGCCGCGATCGCCGCGGAGCTCGGCTTCGACCGCCCGGCGGACAACTCGATCGACGCCACGGCCGCCCGTGACGTCGTCGCCGAGTTCGCGTTCGTCCTCGCGCAGATCGGCATCGACGTCTCGCGGCTGTCGGAAGAGGTCATCCTCTGGAACACGAAGGAGTTCGGTTTCGTCCGACTCCACGACGCGTTCTCGACCGGCTCGAGCATCATGCCGCAGAAGAAGAACCCGGACATCGCGGAACTCGCCAGGGGCAAGTCGGGGCGTCTGATCGGCAACCTGACCGGGCTCCTCGCGACCCTCAAGGGGCTGCCCCTGGCCTACAACCGCGACCTGCAGGAGGACAAGGAGCCGGTCTTCGACTCCGTCGCCACGCTCGAGGTCCTGCTGCCCGCGTTCACCGGCATGATCGCGACCCTGACCTTCGACACCGACCGGATGGCCGAGCTCGCACCGCAGGGGTTCTCGCTCGCGACGGACGTCGCCGAGTGGCTGGTCCGCCAGGGCGTCCCGTTCCGGGACGCGCACGAGGTCTCCGGCGCGCTCGTCCGGTACTGCGAGGAGCGCGGCATCGAGCTCGACGAACCGACCGACGACGAGTACCGCGCGGTGTCCGAGCACCTCACGCCCGACGTCCGTTCCGTCCTGACCATCGAGGGCAGCGTCGCGTCGCGCTCCGGCGTCGGGGGCACCGCACCCGACCGCGTCGCCGAGCAGCTCGCGTCCGTCACCCGCCGCGTCCGCGACCTGGCCGAGGGCGCACCCTTCTCGCGATGACCGAGGGGATCGCCGCGCTGCTCGCCGAGCCCGCACCGATCGCCGCGCCGGCCCTGCTCGGTGCGACGATCGCCGGGCGCGGCGTGGCGCTCCGCATCACCGAGGTCGAGGCCTACTCCGGCCCCACCGATCCCGGATCACACGGTCATCGGGGGATGACGGAGCGCAACCGACACCTCTTCGGCCCGCCCGGCACGCTGTACGCCTACCGCTCGTACGGCATCCACACCTGCGTCAACGTGGTGAGCGGGCCGGCCGGCAGCTCGTCGGGCTCCCTGCTGCGCGGCGCGCAGGTCGTCGAGGGACTGGACGTCGTGCGAGCGCGTCGTGGGGCGGAGGTCGCGGACGTCGCGTTGGCACGCGGGCCCGGCAACCTCGGGGGTGCGCTCGGAGCGGTCCTCGGGCAGGACGACGGCACGTCGCTCCTCGACGGGTCCGGCCCGTTCGTGCTCACCCTGGCACCCGGCCTGGAGGCCCGGCTCGCCTCCGCCCGACCGGCCCGCGTGATCGACGAGCTCCTGTCCGAGACCCTGCCTGGTCCGCCCGCGGGCGCTGCGGTCACGCGCATCTCACGCGGCCCGCGCACCGGCGTCGGCGGCATCGCCGGCGGGGTGCGGTACCCCTGGCGCTTCTGGCTGACGGGTGACCCAACGGTCTCGACGTACCGACGGCACAAGGGCGCCCTCGACTCGTGAACCCGGCCCCGGGCCTCCCGGCTGCCGCGCCTGCCGGACGTCCGTCGCCGCTACGATGGCGGGGTGTCCAGTGATACCGCTCAAGACGTCCTGACGCGCCAGCAGAACGACCCGGCCTTCGACTCGGTGTGGGACGAACTGCAGTGGCGCGGTCTGGTGCAGGTCTCGACCGACGAGACCGCGCTGCAAGAGGCCCTCGACGGTGAGCCGATCACGTACTACTGCGGCTTCGACCCGACGGCGCCGTCGCTGCACTGCGGCAACCTCCTGCAGCTCCTGACCATGCGGCGGTTGCAGCTCGCCGGGCACAAGCCGCTCGCGTTGGTGGGCGGGTCGACCGGCCTCATCGGCGATCCCCGACCCACGGCCGAGCGCACGCTGAACACCCCGGAGACCGTGGCGGAGTGGGTGTCCCGGCTGCAGGCTCAGGTGTCCCGGTTCCTCAGCCCGGACGGCGACAACGGTGTCCGCCTGGTGAACAACCTCGACTGGACCGCCCCCCTGTCCGCGATCGACTTCCTTCGTGACGTCGGCAAGTACTTCCGCGTCAACTCGATGCTCAAGAAGGACGCGGTGGCCGCGCGGCTGAACTCCGATGCGGGGATCAGCTACACCGAGTTCAGCTACCAGATCCTGCAGGGGCTCGACTACCGCGAGCTCTGGCGCCAGTACGGGTGCACGCTGCAGACCGGCGGCTCGGACCAGTGGGGCAACCTGACCTCCGGCACCGAGCTCATCCGTCGCGCCGAAGGTGCGACGGTGCACGCCCTCGGTACCCCGCTCATCACGAACTCCGACGGCACGAAGTTCGGCAAGAGCGAGGGCAACGCGATCTGGCTCGATGCCGAGATGACCTCGCCGTACGCGCTCTACCAGTTCTGGCTCAACACGGCGGATGCCGACGTGATCGCCCGGCTGCGGCAGTTCACGTTCCTGACGCGTGCCGAGATCGAACGACTCGAGCAGGCCGTCGCCGACGAACCCTTCCGACGAGCGGCCCAGCGGACCCTGGCGTTCGAGGTCACCTCGATCGTGCACGGGGTGGCGGCGACCCAGGCGGCGATCGATGCCGCAGCCGCGTTGTTCGGCAACGGCGAGCTCGGCGCGCTCGACCCGGAGACCCTGCGGTCGGCGATCGCCGCGCTGCCGGGGTCGGTCACGCTCGACTCCGGAGCGGACGTCGCACGTGCACTCGTGGAGACCGAACTCGTGAAGTCCCTCGGTGAAGCCCGCCGCGCGATCGAACAGGGCGGTGTCTACGTGAACAACGTCCGGGCCGACGATCCGGCCGCCCCGCTGTCCGATCTCGCCCTGCCCGGGGGAGTGCTCGTGCTGCGCCGTGGCAAGAAGACCCTCGCCGGCGTGACACTCGCCTGATCCCGGTTGCTCGACCACCTGTGGTGCCCGGTTCCCCTGTGGAACCGGGCATCGCTGCGTCCGGGCGACGTGTGTTGCACAACGCGACACGCCCGGGATGGGAGCTGGCTTGGCGCACCCGCTCAGGGCTGCGTATAGTTCTTACTCGTCACCCCAAAGGTGCGGCGGAGCGGCTGGAGCGAAAGCCCAGAGCACGTCGGCCCTCAAGCGGGACCATCCTCCACTGAAGTTCAGATCAGGCCTTGCGCCGGATCGCTTCGACGCCTAGGATGACAAACCCACCGGTTCTCTCCCCTCGGGATGAGCCACTGGACCTCCGGGTCCGACGAACAACCGGTGGCAAGCCAAGAACACAAGCCTTGTGGCTGAAGCTCGAACTCGAGCCGAGGAGCAAGTGCGTCTGGTCCTTGAGAACTCAACAGCGTGCACATTGTCAATGCCAATTTATTGATTGACCTCGTGCCTGGTCGGTTTGTCCGGCTGGGTCATGAAGCAATTCCTTTTGGATTGAAGATTGT